>CAJAXU010000674.1 GCA_903948045.1 uncultured beta proteobacterium
AAGCTTTTTCGGTCGCAAGGGTAACGACACCATCAATGGCGGCGGTGGGTATGACGAAGTCGGGTACACAGACGACCCCACCACCGGCGTGGTGGTCAATTTAGCCACAGGTGCGGCACAAGATGGCTGGGGCGGCACCGATACTCTGAGCAATATCGAAGGCGTCGAAGGCTCCTGGAAGGCCGACAGCATCACCGGCAGCAGCGCCGATAACCGGCTGGATGGCCATGGTGGCAATGACACCCTGGACGGTGGCGCCGGCATAGACACCGCAGAGTACAACCAAGCCACTGGGGCTGTACAAGTTAATTTGGCACTGGGCGCTGTCACCGGGGCCGATGGCAATGACGTGCTCGTCAGCATAGAAAACGTGACCGGCTCTATTTACGGTGACGTGCTCACTGGCAACTCGGCCGCGAACCTGCTGGAAGGCTTGGCTGGTGCCGACATGTTAGAGGGCGGTGGCGGGAATGACACCATTGACGGCGGAGAAGGGCTGGACACCGCAGTCTTTTCTGGGAGTCGGTCTGGCTATACGGTGAGCTTTGACGCAATCACTCAACGACTTACCGTGGCCGACCTAACGGCGCAGCGCGACGGGTCAGATGTACTAATTGGTATTGAAACCCTGCGTTTTTCAGATGGCGCTTACGCGATACCACCCAATAGCAGTGTGCCAGTCCGACTTTTCAGCATCAACCCTGCGGGAACTTATCTTGCTGATCTCAGTCTAGACCTAGCGTCTAGTCCCACCAAGGTGCTGCTCTCCGATTTTTCTGCGCAAAGCGGGAACATCATTAACCTCAGCAGGTATGGAGCCTATCAGGCCGGTAACGGTTTGAGACCGGGTACATCATCACCATTTCTTGATGACAGTGCCTCCATGGCAGCGGTTTTCGTTGACGCTAATGGCAATCGAGTGGCGCCAGAAGTCTTTATAGGCTACAGCACACAATCGCAATCTTCTGGGTTGGTCACCAATGTTCCACAAGATTTTTTAGTCGTGGCTGGTGGCATCACACAAGTAAAAATACCGCTTGGTGCTGTTGCCATTCAGTTCACGGTGAATGATGTTTGGTTCATGGACAACACGGACCCTAACCGCGATTTCGGGGTTTCCATCCAGATCGCGGATTTGACCTCTCGTCATGATGGTGGAGACTACATTTCTGGCACCCTTGGTAACGACACCTTAATGGGTTACTTGGGCAGTGACCTCTTCTACGGCGGCCCCGGCAACGACTTGCTCAACGGCGGCGAGCAGCGCAATCTGAGCTGGAAGTCGGGTCGATCCTATACGACCAATGACTACGACGCTGCGGTCTATTTTGATCTCGCTGCAGGCGGCATCCGGCTTGATCTCTCCACAATGACGGTCACCGGCACCAATGGCGCCGACGTAGGAACCGACACCCTGCGTGGCATTGAATCTGTACGCGGCACCCGGCAGGCGGACAGTGTGGTGGGCAATTTACTGCAACTTTCCGGTGGCAATGAATCTGCGGGCGACCAGCACAGCGTTGAGTTCGTGGGCTACGGCGGCGGCGACTCGATCATGCAAGGCAGTGTGGGCAACGCCCCCTGGCTGGATGGCGTCTATGTCGGTTACTGGTGGTCTGATGCGGCCATCACGGCCACCTTGACCGGTACTGCAGGCACGGTGAGCTACGGCGCAGCCGGTAACTACCAGTTGGCTGGCACCGATGCCTTGCAAAACATTGCATCCATCGGCGACACCCGGTTAAGTGACAGTTTTAATTTCAGCGGCATGACGTCCAGCCCCTACGCCACTTACTATGCAGGCACCAAGGGCGCGTACGTGGACCTGAGTGTCGGTAACGACACCGTGGTGGGCAACGGTGAGACCACGGTCAACCTTAGCGGCACACTGGTCAGCAGCAGCGGGCTGGGTGTAAACGCGGTCATGGCTGCGGGTGGTGCTGTGTTCACCATCGACATGAGTCACCTGAGTAACAACGGCCAAGTCGTTGGGGTCAAGACCCTGTCGGGCATCAACACCCTGCGCGGCACATCATTCAACGACACCCTTGTGGGCGGCGCATACGACAGCATCACAGAGACCTTTAGAGGTAAAGGCGGGGATGACCTGATCAACGGAATGGGAGGCATGGACCGCGCTGACTATCTGGGGTCAAGCTCAGGCGTTACGGTTAACCTGGCGGTGGGCGCGGCCACCGGGGACGGTTCTATCGGCACAGATACCTTGCGGTCGGTTGAAAGTATCCGTGGCACGCAACTTGACGACACTTACGACGCCCGTGGTTTCTCGGGCACATCCACCAACGGCGGTAGCCGGGGTGAGTACAACATCTTTGAGGGGCGGGGCGGTAACGACATCATTTATGGCAACGGCGCCACCCGACTGATGTACACCACCAGCATGGTCGCCATGGAAGTCAACCTGGCAACTGGTGTTGCAAAGGCCCTGGATCCCGCTAACCAGACTGGCGACATGGGTCTGGTTGTGGGGCAAGACACCTTCAGCGGCGTGTACCGGGTATATGGCTCAGCCTTGGGCGACCTGCTCCTCGGCGGCGGTTTGGGGCGTGCCTTTGGTGAAACCAAAGCGGAAGTATTTGATCCTGCCGCGGGCAACGACACCGTGAATGGCATGGGGGGGTGGGATGGGGTGGTTTATTTCGACGCCCCCAGTGCTATCACTATCAATATGAACCTGAGCTCAGGTCAGGTCCAGGATGGTTATGGTGGAACGGACACACTCATTGGAATTGAGGAGTTCGTCGGCTCAAACAACAACGACACCATGCGAGGCAGCGATGCCAACCCCGGCGGTTGGGAAATTTTCTACGGTGAGAAGGGGAACGACCTGATTGATGGCAGGGGTGGCTTTGACGAGGCGGGTTACGTTGACGACATCAGTGGTGTTGTGGTTAATTTGGCGACTGGTATTGCAACGGATGGTTGGGGCGGTACAGACACTTTGCTCAATATCGAGGGTGTAGAAGGCTCAAGTTTCAATGACTCATTGGTTGGCAATGCCGCCGACAACAGTCTTGACGGACGCGGTGGTAACGACACCCTGAATGGTGGCGCCGGTATTGACACAGCCGAGTACAACCAGGCCGCCGGTGCGGTGCAAGTCAACCTGGCCCTGGGTACGTCAACCGGGGCCGACGGTAACGACACACTGATCAGCATTGAAAACATTCGCGGCGGTGTCTTTGGTGACACGCTGACCGGCGACGCCAACGCCAACCGGATTTTTGGTGGTGCGGGTAACGACACGATTGATGGTGCGGCCGGGACCGATGTGGCGGTTTACGCTGGCAACCGTGCCAATTACACCGTCATCGTGAACGCTCTCGGTGCCACCGTGACCGATAACGTTGGAATTGAAGGCACCGACACCCTCACCCGGATAGAGCAAGTGGTCTTTGCTGACCAGACGCTAAGCCTTAGCAGCATTGCTCAACTCCAAGGGATCGCCTACGACTGGAAGAACCACATGCTGCTGCAGGACGTGGCGATTGCGGTCAAAGGTGCTGGTGCCCCGGCAGAAGGGGCTAATGCCCCCATCCAGTTCAAGGGCCTAGTATGGGATACCAGCGGCCACGCTAGCGTAGAGGTTTGGACCCACGCCACAACGGCAGTCGAAAGTGCCGGGTTTGATCTGCAGATCACCAACGCCAGCGGCATCACCTTTACCGCCGGCGCCCTGCCCAACACCAGCACCGGCGGCACTGGTTGGACCGTGATTACCAACGCCCTTGGCGCCAACCTGACGGTGGGCGGCTTCGCAAATGACAGTACGGCAGCCATTGCCGCAGGTGACTTCAAGCTCGGTACCATCACGTTCGAGACCGCCACAGCACAGCGGGCCGATCTGCACGTTATCAACGGCGACGTTGGCTTAGCAAGAGCCACGGCATTTGGCATGTCAATGGCTCGCACTGGCTCAGACGCCAGCGGGCAATACAGCCTTATCGAGCTGCAGGCCGGCAGCTACGACATCACCGCCAGCCGAGCTGTTACCGACATTGGTAACGCTATCACCAGTGCCGATGCGCTGGCCGCACTGAAAATGGCCGTAGGCCTGAACCCCAACCCTGACCCAGATGGCACCGGGCCACTCAGCGCACCGGTTGTCTCGCCGTACCAATTTATGGCCGCCGATGTGGTCGGCACTGACTGGCGGGTAACAAGTGCGGATGCACTGGCGATCCTAAAAATGGCCGTCAAGCTACCCACAGCCCCCACCAAAGAGTGGATGTTTGTGGAGGAGACGCGGGATTTTTGGAACGAAACCACAGGCCAATTCACCCTCACCCGCAACAGCACCAACTGGGACCACAGCATCAGCACCAATTTGCAAGCTGGCACCGCCAATGGCACGGTCAATCTGGTGGGGGTGCTGAAGGGGGATGTGAACGGCAGTTGGGCAGCACCTGCCGGTAGCACTGACCTAGACACCATCGATCCGACGCACTTTACCGCCTTGAGCAGCATCTTTGGCATGCCGGTGGGGCAGTTTGGGGTGGTTTAGAAGGAGCCTAGATAATATGATTGGTACATGTCTGACCTTGAAGCTGGTGACGCAAGCACAACCAATGTCGTTGGGGTGGATGAAGCATATGTTGGCGCAATTGACGGTGCTGGTGATGTTGACTGGGTCCGAGTCTCACTGACGGCGGGCGTCAGTTACCAGCTGGATTTGGTAGGCAAGGATGGCGGTGGTGGAACACTGGCCGATTCCTGGTTGAAACTGATTTCGGCCTGCGGCACTGTGCTTCAGGCCAATGATGACGGCTCATCTATTTACGATCAAGTAGCTGACCACCTGCACGATTCGCAGATCGTGTTCACGCCACAGGAAAGCGGCACCTATTACCTTTCGGCTGAAGGCTTCGACGCCGCGACAGGCAGCTACACCGTCAGCGTCACGCCTTTGGCCGAAGATTTTGCCATCCAATCCCTGTTGTACCAACCCAATCTTAGGTGGCATGCAGACCAGACGGCCGGGCAACCAATCACTGTCACTTACAGTTTTCCGGCATCCGAACCGGCCGGGTTCGCATCGAATGAATTGGCTGGTTTCACTGGCCTGACGGTCGGTCAGCAGCAAATGGCACGCGAGGTGCTGCACGACATAGAAGAGTTTACGCAGCTGCACTTTGTTGAATCCGCCGGAAGTGATGGCCAGATCCGCATCGCCGGCAGCAACCAACACGGCGTGTCTGCCGGCATTTGTTATACAGATGACGACGGCACATCATTAATCAGTGCAGACATTGCATTGTCGACACAAGAAAACGGTTACGCAGCGCTGGTGAGAGGCAGTTTCATGTACTTTGCCCTGGTGCATGAAATTGGTCACGCTTTGGGGCTGAAGCATCCAGGCAATTACAACGCCGGTGGTGGCGGTGCAGACGGCCCTTACCTCCCACCCACATTGGATGCGACACCCTGGACGGTTGAGACCTACAACAGCAACACTGCTGGCTGGCTTGACCTGGGAGTCAATGTCTTTCCGTTTCCGCGCACCATGATGTCGCTGGACATCGCTGCCTTGCAACACCTTTACGGTGCCAAACTTTCGACCAATCCTGCAGACGATACCTGGCGCCTGGACGCATCGGCCACGTACACCATTGTGGACACCGGCGGCCTGGACTGCATTGATGCCACTGGCATCACCTCCTCGGTGACCCTTGACCTCTGCCCCGGCGCAATTTCTTATCTTGGCAGGGTTGGTACCGAGGTACTGAGTCGGGGTCTTATACCCCAATTATCAATTTCAACCGGGAGCCAGATTGAAAATGCCATCGGTACCGCGCTAGCGGATATTTTGTTGGGGAATCTGCAAAACAACGTCCTCACCGGAGCTGGTGGCAATGACCGAATGGAAGGATTTTCTGGCAATGACAGCTTCTATGGCGGCGACGGCAGCGACACGCTGGTGGGCGGAATGGGTGATGACAACCTTGATGGCGGAAGTGGGGCGGACCATGTGGTTTATTCGGGCACTCAGCAAAGCTATCTCATTGTTTGGAATGCGGCGCAGAGCGGATTTTTAGTCACATCCGCTTTTGACGGGACAGACCTGCTGCGTGACATAGAGACCATAGACTTCGCGGATTTCAGCTACGCACTGGTTCCACCCGTCAACAAGGCCCCAACAGGCGCGGTCATCCTCACAGGCATGCCCAGCCAGGGCCAGACGCTGACTGCTGCCAATACACTGACCGATCTGGACGGCATCCCCACCTCTGGCACTAGCGCCATCACCTACCAGTGGCTGGCCGACGGTGTCGCGATCAGCGGCGCCATTGGCAGCACTCTGGTGCTGGGTCAAACCCAGGTGGGTAAGGCCATCAGCGTGACCGCCAGCTACACCGACCTCTTTGGCACGGCAGAGAGCAAAACCAGCAGCGCTGGCACAGCGGTCGCCAACGTCAATGACTTTCCTACCGGCACTGTCACCCTTAGCGGTACGCCCACTCAGGGTCAGACGCTGACAGCCGCCAATACTCTGCTTGACCTGGACGGTATCCCCAGCACCGGCACCGGTGCCATCGCCTACCAATGGCTGGCCGATGGTGTCGCCATCATTGGCGCCATTGGCAGCGCCCTGGTGCTTGGGCAGACTCAAGTCGGCAGGGCCATCAGCGTCCGCGCCAGCTACACCGATCTCTTCGGCGCGGCGGAGAGCAAGACGAGCAGCGCCACTGCCGCAGTGGTAAATGTCAACGACGCACCCACCGGCAGCGTCACTATTAGCGGTATTGCCACCCAAGGTCAGACGCTGACAGCTGCCAATGCATTGGCTGACTTAGATGGCATCCCCGGCACAGACACTGGCGCCATCACCTACCAGTGGCTGGCCGACGGCGTCACGATTACTGGCGCCACTGGGAGCGCCTTCACCGTCACCGCCGCACAGGCCGGGCACGTCGTCTCAGCCAGGGCCAGCTACACCGACCTGTTTGGCACGGCAGAAAGCATGACATCGGCCTCGGTGAATGTAGCGGCAGCCATCGTCAAACCCACCCTCTCCGGCATCGCCTATGACTGGAATAACCACATGCTGCTGCAAGATGTGGCGGTATCGGTTAAGGGCGGTGGTGCACCGGCTGAAGGGGCCAATGCGCCCATCCAGTTCAAAGCCCTAAGCTGGAATACCAGCGGGCACGCCAGCGCGGAGGTGTGGAGCCACGCCAGCGCCGCTTTCCAGAACTTCGGGTTTGACCTGAACATCAGCAACGCCAGCGGCATCAGCTTTCGCGCCGCTGCCCTGCCCAATACGGCTTCAGGCGGCGGCACGGATTGGTTGCTGACACCTAACGCCAGCGGCACCACCCTGTCAGTGGCCGGGATTACCGGCATTAGCAGCGCAGCTATCGCCGCTGGCGACTTCAAGCTCGGCACGATTACTTTCGAGACAGGCTCGGCGCTGCTCGCAGACCTGCAACTCCTCAGCGGCGATGTGGGCAGCAGCACCGCCAGCGCCTATGGGCTGAGCATGGCACGCGCCAGCAGCAGTGCTACCGGGGCTTTCAGCATCAGCACCCTGGAGCCCGGCAGCTACGACATCACCGCCAGCCGAGCTGTCACCGACATCGGCAACGCCATCACCAGCGCTGACGCACTGGCCGCACTCAAGATTGCAGTGGGGCTGAACCCGAATCCGGACCCGGACAGCACCGGGCCAATGTCCTCACCCATGCTGTCGCCTTACCAGTTCATGGCCGCCGATTTGGTGGGCACGGACGGGCGGGTGACGAGTGCGGATGCCTTGGCCATCCTCAAAATGGCCGTCAAACTGCCCACAGCACCCACCAAAGAGTGGATGTTTGTGGAGGAGACGCGGGATTTCTGGAACGAAACCACAGGCCAATTCACCCTTAGCCGCAACAACGCCGGCTGGGACCACAGCATCAGCACCACCATGCAGGCTGGCACCACAACTGGCACGGTCAATCTGGTGGGGGTGCTGAAAGGCGATGTGAACGGCAGTTGGGCAGCACCAGTTGGCAGTACAGACCTGGACACCATCGACCCAACGCACTTTACCGCCTTGAGCAGCATCTTTGGGATGCCGGTGGGGCAGTTTGGGGTTTGATGAACCCTGCCAACCCGGCTGATTACTCTGAGCACAAACTATATGAGGTTTGTACAACTGCGATTAGTTGGAAAAACGTCACGGATATTGCTGTCGCGAATGCAGCACCCTCAATATGTCGATGACATCGCTGCCTACTTGATAAACAACAATGTAGTTCGGGTGTACAACGTGTTCACGGGTACCAGCGACGCGCCCAAGCCGAAACAAATACGGCATAAACGGCAGGTTTTCGGCAGACTGAATGATGGCAGCATAAAGGTCTCTCGCAGCCGCCGCGTTTCGTTGCTCTATAAAGTCAATGATTTCCACCAAGTCGGTGGTGGCCTCGTCAGACCAACGAAGGGCTTGCACGGGCTTTGCGACGATCGTCTAACATGGCCTGAACCTTAGCCATTGCAGCGTCGTGCGGTAATCGAGGCTTTTCGCTACGCAAAGCCTCCTGAACCTTGGCGCGAAACCACTGATCGTAGTTGGCCTCTTGCTCTTCAGTCTCGAACTCGGAAACGATTGGGGAAAGCATTTCACTCATGCGCGAAAGATTAGCACAATCTGAAGGCAATGCCAACGAAATGTCGACAATGACGGCAACAAAATGCTGACCGGATGCGCAGTTTGGGGTGGTGTAATGCCTTGACTTGTGACACGGTGGGCACCATCGGTCATTTGGCCGACCCAGGATACTGAATCATGGAAACCACACCCCCCGTAGCGCCCAAGCTGGTCACCAGCGCGGCATTTAGTTATGTGATCAACCCCCGTGTCACAGTGCAGACCAGCATGGGCACGGTGGTGGTAGAGCTGTACCCAGACCAGGCCCCGGTCACCGTGGCCAACATGCTGGCTTACACCAATGCTGGTTTTTACACCGGCACCCTGTTTCATCGGGTGATCCCCGGCTTTATGGATCAGGGTGGCGGCTACACCACAGGCATGGTGTACAAAACGCCAACCTACAGCGTGATCCCGCTGGAGAGCAACAACGGCCTGAGCAACCTGCGCGGCACCATTGCCATGGCCCGCACGAATGTGGCCGACTCTGCCACCTCGCAGTTTTTCATCAACCAGGCCGACAACCTGTTTTTGAACTACAGCAGCGCGGCATCCCCGGGATATGCAGTGTTTGGGCGGGTGGTCTCGGGCCTGGCGGTGATCGACAGCATTGCGGTGGTGCCGCGCAGCACCACTGACCAACCCACCACCGACATCACCATCACATCGGTGCAGCAAACACTGGCGGGCAGCGCCCTGGCTGCCGCCGGCAGCACCATCAGCGTCAGCGACCTGGAGGCCGGCGCCAGCTGGCGCTACAGCCTGGACAGCGGCAGCACCTGGACGCCTGGCACCGGCACCAGCTTTGCCGTGCCCGCCGGCAATTACGCCGCCAACGACATTCAGGTGAGCCAGACCGACGCCTGGGGCCATCTCAGCCTGACCACAGGCAAGCTCACCAGCGCCCTGTTAACGCAAACTGGCCTGAGCAGGGTGACGGTCTCCTTGGCAGACAACCTGCTCGGTACCGCCAACAACAGCACCAACGCCGTGGTGTACACACTGGCTTTCAGCGAAGCGGTCACGGGCCTGGACGCCTCAGATCTCACGGTCATGAACGGCAGCGTTGGCGCCATCACGGGCAGCGGCACCAACTGGTCGGTCAGCGTTACACCCGCGGCGGGTGTGGCCAATGGTGCCATCAGCCTGATGGTCAAGGCCGGCGCAGTGACCACTGCCAATGGCAGTTACAACACCAGCGCGGTCAACAGCAGCCAGTTGGTGGATACCGTGGCCCCGGTTGCGCCCCTGCTGGTGCCGGGCACCGCCGTGCGTTTTTTGCAGGCGCCCCAGCTCACCCTACAGACCAGCCTGGGCACGGTTCTGATTGAGCTAAACCCAGAAAAAGCACCAATGACCGTGGCCACCGTGCTGGCCAACGCCAACAGCGGCTTTTATGACAGCACCCTGTTTCACGCCGTTGTGCCAGGGTTTGTGGTGCAGGCCGGGGCCTACAGCACCACGCTGGCTTACAAGGCGCCCGCTTACAGCACCATCGCGCTGGAGAGCAACAACACCCTGACGCACCAAATTGGCAGCGTGGGCATGTTGCGGGCCAGCACCACTTTGTCGGATGGCGCCCAGTTTTTTGTGGATCTGGCGGCTAACCCGTCGCTGAATTACACCAGCGCCTCGGCACCGGGTTACGCCGTGTTTGGCCAGGTAATGTCTGGTATGGGCGTGATCAACAGCATGGCCCAGGTGCCGCTGAATGCCAATGGCGTACCGCTGAGCGCGATCACGCTGACCACCATGCTGCAAAGCCAAGCGGGTAGCGCCATTACCCGCGTCGGCACCTTAGCCCTAGGGGCATTGACGTCCACCACGGCCTGGTCTTACAGCCTGGACGCCGGTGGCAACTGGGTCAGCGGCACCGGCAGCAACCTGGCCCTGCCCGATGGCAGCTATGCCGCCAACGCCATTCAGGTGCGGCAGGTGGATGGCGCGGGCAACCTGAGCCCGGTGGGCAAGTTCAGCAGCGCGCTGGTGGTGGACAGCATCGCGCCGACGGTCAGCAGCTTTAACCCCTTGGATGAGGCCACCGGTGTGCCGACAGCCAGCCATCTGGCGCTGACCTTTAGCGAAAACATATATCTGGGAACAGGCAACAT
>CAJAXU010000675.1 GCA_903948045.1 uncultured beta proteobacterium
ACACGCTGCTGCCCAACCTGTGGGACCGCTCGGCGGCGGTGCGCGCCACATGCTGAGCACCGAACAGCTGCCTGGCATTACCACGCTCACGCTGCAGCGGCCCGAGCGCGGCAACGCCCTGGGGCCCGAGCTGGTGGAGGCGCTGATCAGTGCGGCCGAGGCGACCATCGCCGACCCGGCGGTGCACACCCTGGTGCTGCGCGGTGCCGGCCGGCATTTTTGCACCGGGCTGGACTTGTCTGACTTGGCCACTCTGTCCGATGGCGACCTGTTGCTGCGCCTGGTGCGTATCGAGACCCTGCTGGCATTGCTGTGGCACGCCCCGATCCGAACCGTGGCGCTGGCCCACGGTCGCACCTGGGGTGCCGGGGCCGACCTGCTGGCAGTGTGCGAGCAGCGGCTGGCGGCGGCAGACACCACGCTGCGCTTTCCTGGCGCGCAATTTGGCATTGTGCTGGGCACCCGGCGGCTGGCCGAGCGCATCGGCGTCGATGCCGCGCGCGTCTTGGTGCTGGAGGCGGGCGAACTCAATGCGACGCAGGCGCTGGCGCTTGGGCTGGTCACCCGGCTGGGCGACAGTGCTGCTGATCTGGTGGTGCCGCGCCCGGATGCCGCCACGGCGCACGCCATCCGCAGCGCCAGCCGGGCTGACCGCCGCGATGCCGATCTGGCCGCACTGGTGCGCTCGGCGGCCCGGCCCGGCCTGCAGGCGCGCATCAGCGCTTACCGCGCCCGCCTGCAGGCGGCCATGGCATGATGCACATTGGTTTCGCCCCCTGACCCCAAGGAGATCGCTATGAATGCCCGAGTCCCGCCATCCGCCCTCAACGCCGCACAAGCACTCAGCCAGGTCAGCCGTGCCTGGGACGAGCAGATCGTGCCGCAGCTGACCGACTACATCGGCATCCCGGCCAAGTCACCCATGTTCGATGCGGACTGGGCCAAGCACGGCTACATCGACACCGTGATGCGCAACACCGCCGCCTGGGTCGAGGCGCAAAAGGTCGAGGGCCTGACGCTGGAGATCATCCGCATGGACGGTCGCACGCCGCTGATGTTTTTTGAGGTGGCGGCCAGCAGCGGCGCTGCCGGTGGGCCTGCCGCGGTCAGTCAGCAAACCGTGCTGATGTACGGTCACCTCGACAAGCAACCCGAGTTTTCCGGCTGGCGCAATGACCTGGGGCCGTGGACGCCCAAGTACGAGGACGGCAAGCTCTACGGCCGCGGCAGCGCCGACGACGGTTACGCGGCCTACGCCAGTATTGCCGCCATCCAGGCCCTGAAAAGCCAGCAGGTGGCGCACCCGCGCATCGTGGGCCTGATCGAGACCTGCGAAGAAAGCGGCTCGCCCGACCTGCTGCCCTACATCGACATCCTGCGCCCGCGGCTGGGCGACGTGGCGCTGGTGATCTGCCTGGATTCTGGTGCTGGCAACTACGACCAGCTCTGGCTCACCACCAGCCTGCGCGGCATGGCCGCCGGCACCCTGAAGGTGGAGGTGCTGACTGAGGGCGTGCACTCGGGCGACGCCAGCGGCCTGGTGCCGTCGAGCTTTCGCATCATGCGCCAGGTGCTGGACCGGCTGGAAGACAGCGCCACCGGCCGGCTGCTGCCCGGCAGCTTCCATTGCGAGGTGCCGGCCGACCGGCTGGCGCAGGCGCAGGCCACCGCCGCCATCCTGGGCGACGAGGTCTACAAACGCTTCCCCT
>CAJAXU010000676.1 GCA_903948045.1 uncultured beta proteobacterium
GACCGGTGGCGACTGCCACATTTACAGCAACCACGCCGAGCAAGTGGCGCTGCAACTGTCGCGGCCGCCGCTACCCTACCCCACGCTGCACATCAAACGCCGGCCCGCCAGCCTGTTCGATTACGAATTTGACGACTTTGAGGTGCGGGACTACCAGTGCCACCCGGCCATCAAGGCGCCGGTAGCAGTTTGACGGCCTGCTGATGGCTCTGCACCTGATCTTTGCCCGCGCCGCCAATGGCGTGATTGGCCGCAACAACGCCCTGCCCTGGCATTTGCCGGAAGACCTGGCGCATTTCAAGCGACTCACCCTGGGCTGTCCGGTCATCATGGGCCGCAAAACCTGGGATTCGTTGCCGCCGCGGTTTCGCCCCCTGCCCGGCCGGCGCAATGTGGTCGTGACGCGCCAGCCCGATTGGCAGGCCGAGGGCGTGCTGCGCGCCCACTCGCTGCCCGAAGCACTGCAGCAGTGCCAGGACGAGGCTGACGTCTGGGTCATCGGCGGGGCCGAACTGTACGCCCAGGCCCTGCCACTTGCCGCTTCAGCGCAGGTGACCGAGATCGATGCCCCCTTTGAGGGCGACGCCTACGCGCCAGAATTGGACGCCAGCTGGGTCGAGACGGCGCGCCTGCCTCAGGTGTCAACCGGCGGCCTGCATTTCAGTTTTGTGACCTACCGAAAACGCCCAGAAGCAGCGTGATGGTCACGCGGGTGTAACTTCATATTTGATAGCAAACTCTTGAGGCCCGACAAGGGTTAGAGGGCTAAATATCTAAAATTTTAGGTCTTTAGCCAGTATCTCGCGGGCAATACGAGAACTGGCGTAATCCGAAATATGGTCACCGTAGCTGTATAGAAATTGGCGCTCCTGGGCAACGCCGCATAGATCGGCTGGAATGTCACACAACAAGGGCAATGGATCGAACACCTGCAAGCTGGGGTTGGCCAGTTTCAGCTTGTCAACAAACTGCTGGTAGGGCAGCGTTCCCGCGAGGTGATCGCTGTATTTCAAATTGCAGCGCGGATTTTCCTTGCGATAAAAGAGTTGATTCATGATCGCACTGCGGGTCATGCCACCACCAATACAGCTGTCCGGATCCGGCAAGGTCGGATTGTCTTTAACGAAGACCACTCGCCGACCCGAAGCCAGCCATTTGGAAATGATCTCCGTGTAACGTGCTACTTTCTCGTCCACCTGCGCTGGCGTGACTGCACCAAGTACAAAACCCGTTTCCGGGCTGAGCGCAAACATGCCGCGCAAGGCGTTGACCAAGACAATGGTTTTTAGCTCGGGATGTGCATCAATGGCACCATAGACCGCTTGATTGATCGGTGTCGAAGGATCATTCAACAGCGCGATTGGGCCCACCATGAACCCGCCAAGGTCAGGTGATGCCTCTCGGACCAGGCCGTAAAACAGGGCTTCTCCCTTGCTGTCGCCCAACACCATGTAGCTGGGATTTGTGCGCGCATCACTCCAACACCAATCCACGCCAGATTGCTGTTCCGGACTCAACAAACAGGCTCGCTTTAGCTTGTCCCGGTCGGCACCGATGACCATGGTGGCTGGGTCGGCGTTGAGCAAGTCATGATGGCGAAACTGAAAACCATGCTGTCTATTGATGTTATGCCCTGCAATGAAGAGCGTCACCATCCAAAGCACAAGCAGGGGAACGGCCCACTTGCCAGGTTGGCCCGATCGAATCGGCCTCTCCATAAATCGGTACGTCAACCAGGCCAGCCCAACACTCAGTGCCAACAACACCGCCCGCGTCACGGCGCTTGGCGTTTCTGACTCAACAATCCTGGCCATCGACAGCAGAGGCCAGTGCCACAGGTAAAGTGGGTAGCTGATTAAGCCAATCCAGACCATCGGTTTGCTGGCCAGAATGGCTCGATTGATGTAGGCACGCATACCGGCAACGAGCACCAGGGCAGTGCCAATGGTGGGCAGTAAGGCCCAATAACCAGGAAAGGCCAGCCCCTGGTGCGTCAAAGCAAGCGCCGCCACCAGCAGAATGAGCCCGAGCCATGCAGCCCATTGCGTCCAAAATTTCGACTCAAACCGTCCTGTACGGCCAAGATGAGCGACCAAGCCGCCGAACATAAGCTCCCAGAACCGTGACAGGGGGGAGTAAAAGTCGGCCACCACGTCTCGCCCAGACAGCCATATGCTGTAGATCAATGACGCGCCAATCAGCAGACTGAACAGGCCTGCGAGCTTGAGCCGACGGCGCCAGCCCAGTAACAGTAACAACGGCCAAAAAACATAAAACTGCTCTTCGATGCTTAGCGACCACAGGTGCAACATCGGCTTGGTGTCGGCCGCATTGTCGAAATAACCGGCCTCTCGCCAAAACATGAAATTGGCCAGGAATGCGGCACCACTGGCAACGTGCCGTCCCAACTGCTCGTACTCCACCGAAGTCAGAACCAACCATCCGTAGCCCAAACTGACGGTCATGATCAAGCACAACGCCGGAAAAATTCGCCGTACTCGCCGCGCATAAAAATGGCGAAGACTGAATTGGCCAGCCGCCAGTTCACGCAGGATCAGGCTAGAGATTAAATAGCCGGACAGGACAAAGAAAATGTCGACGCCGACAAAGCCCCCGGGGACAAGGCTAGGAAATGCATGGAACAACAGAACACTGGTCACCGCCAACGCCCGCAGGCCGTCGATGTCTGGTCGGTATTGGGCGATGGCACTGTGGCCAGGAGCAGCGACGTCAATCACGGGGAGCGGATTTAGGGGAACCAAAGGGCTTGAACCGTATCAGAGTGACCGGCTGCCGCAGCGCGACACGACAATGCACTCGCCGGGTCACCGGTGCACACTGAATTTTCTCACGATGTTGATGCAGACCGAAAACTGACCCCCTGGCTGCGGCTTGAGCCGCAGCCTTACCAAGGAGCCCTCGTGAAACGCATAGCCCTAGTTTTTTTCCTGTCGTGTTACGTTTGCTTGGCGCCAGCCAAGGATATCTCGCCCGCTGCATCAGAAGATCCGATGTTGATGCAGAGCAAGACCCTGATTGCCAAGAACGATTGGTCTGCAGCCTCGGCCGCTTTGGAGATTTTCGTCAAACAAAATCCGCAAGATGCAGACGGATTTAATCTGCTGGGCTACAGCTACCGAAACCTGAGAAGGTACGACGAGTCCTTCGCCGCCTACCGCCAGGCTTTGACCTTAGACCCCAAGCACATCGGCGCTCATGAGTACATTGGCATTGCCTATGTGCAGTCTGGCCAGTTGGACAAGGCGCGTGAGCATCTGGCCATTCTCAACAAGCTCTGCTCTGCTTCTTGCGAGGAGTACCGTGACCTGAAAGAGGCTGTCGAGCGGGCCGCTACACCCTAGATTAGTCTTAAGGAAACTCTGCAAAATTCCGTTCGATTTATGTTGACGAAATCAGTCGTTTGCTATAAAATTCATAGCATGAAAC
>CAJAXU010000677.1 GCA_903948045.1 uncultured beta proteobacterium
CCTGCAGGCCAAGCCGGCCACGGGCATCGCACTCGCAGGCCAGCAGCACATCGGCAAAGCGCTGCGGCTGGCGCAGCGCATCGCAGCGCGTCAGCAGGCGCATCAGGGCAGCGGCGTTGAGATCAGCGCTGCGGTGGATGTTGCCGTGCTCGCGCGCCACCACCTCGGCCAGCTCGCGGCAAGCCGTCGGCACGCGCCAGCGTTCGGCCAGCTGGCGCAACAAGCCCAGGTCATGGCACAGGGCGGCAAAACGCACCGGCAGCGAGGCGCCCAAGCGGGCACACTGGTCCAGCACCAGCAGCAGGTGCAGGCCAGGGTCGACTTCGGGCAGCAGCCGGGCCAGCGCGCCACAGTCCTGCAGCACGCTGAACATGCGCGACGGTGTGGCCTCCAGCAAGCCGGTGGCGAGCTCTTGCCAGACCCGCTCGGGCACCAGGTGGTCGGCCTCGCCGGCCTGCACCATCTCGCGCATCAGCTGCAGGGTCTCGGGCGCCACCGTGAAGTCGGCAACGCGCGCGGCCAGCCGGGCCACCCGCAGGATGCGCACCGGGTCTTCCCGGAACGCCAGTGTGACATGGCGGAACACCCGCTGCGCCAGATCGGCCTGCCCGCCCCAGGGGTCGATCACCGTATTTTCTTTAGCATCAAAAGTGCCGTCAGCCCTTATGCAGCTTGCCTCTATAGCTATAGAATTGATAGTAATATCACGCCGCGCCAGATCCTGCTCCAGCGTCACATCCGGCGCGGCATGCACGGCAAAGCCGTGGTAGCCCGGCCCGGTCTTGCGCTCGGTGCGGGCCAGCGCATATTCCTCATGGGTCTGCGGGTGCAAAAACACCGGGAAATCGCGCCCCACCGGCAGGTAGCCTTGCGCCAGCAGCTGCTCGGGCGTGGCCCCCACCACCACCCAGTCGCGGTCTTTCACCGGCAGGCCCAGCAGGGCATCCCGGACTGCGCCGCCAACTAGGTAGGTTTGCAGGGTTGCCGGGCCGTCTCGGCGATGGGGTCCGTCAGAACGGGCAAGTGCACTCAAAGCGGGGCCTCTAGGCGACAAACAGACGCGATGTCAACGCATGGGGGCGGTGCGCCAGCACACCGGCCTGGATTTGGTCTGGCGTGAGGCCAAAGATGGTTTGTAAGGCTTGGGCGTAGACGGCCGCGGCGTCTACCGTCACGGCCAGGTCTCGGCCCTCAAACAGTTGGGCTTTGTCCAGCCCGGGCCAATCGGCCACCACGCCGGCCGGTTGAACCAGCCCGCCCGCCGCCAGGATGCAGCTGCCCCAACCATGGTCGGTGCCGGTGGTGCCGTTCTCAGCCGCGGTGCGACCGAACTCGGTCACGGTCAGCACCAGCGCGTCGGCCCAGCGGGCACCCAGGGTCTCGCGGAATGCCTTGATCGCGTCGTCGACCATTTTGAGCTTGGTCGCGTGGGTACCCTCTGCCGCACCCTGGCTGGCGTGGGTGTCAAAGCCATCAAAATCGATCAGCCCCACCATGGGTCCGTCGCTGGGCAGCATGCGCAGGGCGGCTTCGCGGGCCAGGCCGGCCGGGGACTTGCGCTGCTCAAAGTTGCCGCTGACCGGCAGCATGGCATCGGCTTTTTGGCGGCCTTCGACCCAGCGTTGGCCGAGCGGGTGAAGGTCGGGGTCGGTGCGCCACAGGTCCCGCACCAGCGCGTAGGCGGCGTCTGAGGGGGTGGGCATCCAGTTGGGGAACTGGGTTTCTGATCTGGCGTCGCCGCGCAGGATGAGTGGCATGGGGATGGAGATCGCCACACCGTTGCCCAGGTTGGCCCGCTCCATGGCACGGCCCAGCCAGCCGGAGGCCGAGGTGTAGGCCTTGGCCACGCCGGTTTGCATGATGTCCTGCCCCTCAAAGTGGGAGCGGCCCCGGTAGCCAAAGCCGGTGGCGTGCACCGCCAGCGCCTGGCCCTGCGCCAACAAGCTGGCAAAGGTGGGGAGCGCCGGATGCACGGCAAAAAACGGGGTCCCAGGCAGCAGCCTGGCCGGCACCAGATTGCCCCGAATGAGCCGCAACGCAGGGTCACCGATGGGCGGAATAGCGGTCAAGCCGTCCATGGCGCCACGCAGCAGCAAGACCAGCAGCCGCCGCTGACCCGCTGCTGCAGCCGTTGCAGGGGCGGCCACCGGTTGGGCCGCCCGAGCCGGGTGGCCCGCCAATGACAGCGTAGCCCCCCAAGCGACAAATCGTCTTCGTTGCATGACTAACTCCAAAGCAGCTCGGGCGAGGTGAGGTAGGCCGTCCAGCGCGCCCGCGGGTCCAGGCCCTTGGCGCGGGCGCTGTTCAAGGCTTGTGCGATGGCGCTACCGGGGCCATGTTGACGGGCCAGCACCGCCTGCAGCCGCGCTTCGGCGTCGGGTATGCGGCGCGCAAATTCAAAGGCGAATCGAATGCGCCGGTCCATCATTTCCCGGGAAATCCAGTCGCGGCTGAACAGCGACCAGCCGTTGGGTTGCGGGCATTGGTGCACCGCTTGGCCCAAGTCACCCAGCAACCAGTGGTAACGCTCGCCCGGCACACCCCGGGCCGGCGGCGCCACCCGCAGCGGCATGCCCGAGACGCGAAAGATGCGCCAGAGCCAGGTTTGCGGGTCCTGGAATTTGCGTACCTGCGGCCCGGCCAGCGCGACTTCTGCCACCACGGCCTTGTGAACTGCAGGCAAGTGGCCCTTGCTGTTTTGAAACACCGCCACCAGTCGCGCCACACTGTCAGCGGGGGGCTCGTCGGCGATGAAGGCGACTGCCAGCTTATGGCAAATATGCTGCGCTGTAGCTGGGTGCGCGGCCAGGTCGTCGACCAGCGACTGGAGCTTGCCATCGTTGTGTATGAAGGCGCTGTACTTTTTGCCCATGACCGTTTGGCTGCCGGGCTCGTGTTTGTCAAAATTGAAGTAGCTGCCCAGAGGGACACCGGCCTTGCGCCATTGGTCGGGGCGGTTGACACCCCAGCCCGTGAGGATGTAGGTGACACCCATCACATCGTCCTGGCTGTAGCCCGCCGCCGGGCTGACTGTGAACAGTTCCAGCAGCTCACGGCCCAGGTTTTCGTTGATCTCGTCGGTGGTCCAGCGCTGGCGCCGGGCCTTGGAGTTCGGACCGGTCGAGCGTTCGTCGTCGAGGTAGAGCACCATGGCCGGGTGGGTGACAGCCTCAAACAGCATGTCGCGAAAGCTGCCGCCCATGCGGGCCCGCAGCATGCGCATGTAAGGCCCCACGGCGGTGTTGATGTTGTTGTTGGTGGGTGACACCGTGAAGTGGTTGCTCCAGAAATGCCAAAAGCGCTCAAAGGCCGGCGCCGGCCCATTGACGGCCATGGCAGCGCGGGCCTGCATTTCCTTCCAGGGTTCGAGCTGCCAGTAGGGGAGCTCAACCGTCTCGTAGCGAAAGCGCTCAAAGGCCTCGCGCGGCCGGTCTTTGGACGCGGCGAAACTTTGCAGCTCGGCTTTCTGGTGGGCCATCAAGCCGCCCGCCACCTCTTCCTGGGTGTGCAGCAGCCTCAAATCAGGGGGCAGCCCATCCATGAGCTGCCCAGACCGATCGGCCAAAAACGCCACGGGCGGTGCCCCGTCAAATTGGCCCTGCGCCCAGGCCACAGCGTCGCTGGGCGTGGCCTCGTCTGGCGCCAGGCCGAAACCGACCTGACGCACAAAACGCGCAACTTCATGCGGAGTCATGGTGCGCTCCCTCCTGCTTACTCGAAAAATTCGAGCGTGTTGCGTACCCCTTTGGCCGGCCGGGCGTTCTCCTGCCCGCGCAGGTCGACCCGGCGAATCTTGCCCGAGATGGTCTTGGGCAGGTCACTGAACTCAATGCGGCGCACCAGCTTGTAGGCCGACACCCGCTCGCGCATGAAGCGGAAGATGGCCGCCGCGGTGGCAGCGTCGGGGGCATGGCCTGGGGCCAAGATCACATAGGCTTTAGGCACAAAGCCACGCACCGGGTCGGGCGAGGGCACCACCGCGGCCTCGGCCACGGCAAGGTGTTCGATCAGCGCGCTTTCCAGCTCGAACGGGCTGATGCGGTAGCCCGAGGCCTTGAACACATCGTCGGCCCGGCCGACATAGGTGATGTAGCCCTGCGCGTCACGCTGGCCGACATCACCGGTGTGGTAGTAGCCGTCGCGCATGGCGTCAGCCGTCTTGTCGGCGTCGTCGGCGTAGCCGTTCATCAGCGCGGTGGGCCGGTGCGCCAGGTCGATGCAGATCTCACCCTCGTCGGCTGGCTGGCCTTCAGCGTCGAGCAGCACCATGCGGTAGCCAGGCAGCGGCCGCCCCATCGAGCCGGGCTTGAGCGCCGCACCGGGCGGGTTGCCGATCTGGGCGGTGGTTTCGGTTTGGCCGTAGCCGTCGCGAATGGTGATCTGCCAGGCCGCGCGCACCTGCTCGATCACCTCAGGGTTGAGCGGCTCACCGGCCGAGATCAGCTCGCGCAGTTGCACCGGCCAGGCCTTCAGGTCCTCCTGGATCAGCATGCGCCAAACCGTGGGTGGCGCGCACAGGGTGTTGACCCGGTGCTCAACCAGCGTCGCCAAAATGTCCGGCCCGTTGAAGCGCGGGTAGTTGTAGATGAAGACACAGGCCTGGGCATTGAGCGGGGCAAAAAAGCAGCTCCAGGCGTGCTTGGCCCAGCCGGGCGAACTGATGGTCCAGTGGACATCGCCTTTTTGCAGGCCCAGCCAGTACAGGGTGGACAAATGGCCCACCGGGTAGCTCTGTTGCGTGTGCTGCACCAGCTTGGGCTTGGCCGTGGTGCCCGAGGTGAAGTACTCGAGCAGCGGGTCGGTGACGCGGGTCGGCTCGGGCGGGCTGAAAGCAGTAC
>CAJAXU010000678.1 GCA_903948045.1 uncultured beta proteobacterium
CTTGCCCTGCTCGCACATGCACGTGGTCGACAACCCTGCTCAGCGCAAAGCTATGTTGGAAGCCATGGAGGCCTGGTGCTCCGACCACCATTACCTCTACATCGACATCAACGGCAATGGCCTGCTGCCGGTGGAAGCCGAAAACCAGGGCAAACTGGTGATCACCACCGAGCTCGGTGGCGGCGGCCGCACCCCGGCCCCCATTCACCGGCTGGCCTGGGACGGCCTGAACAACGTGCTGCGGCATGTTGGCGTGCAAAAAGGCCAGGTCCAGACCCGTGCCGGCATGGGCCTGCCACCGGCGGTCATCATCGACGGGCGTGACCCGCGCAACATCGTGGTGTCGCCCGAAGACGGTATGTTTGAGGCCATGTTGGAGCCCGGTGACCCTGTGGTAGCCGGCCAGCCGGTGGGCCGCCTCTGGTTCATGGACCGCCCCGACCGGCCTGCCGAACTGCTGCGGTCACCCACTGACGGCTTTGTGGTGGTGACCAAGGCGATACCCATTACTGAACAAGGTGACTGCGTGTTCGTGGTCGGCACGGCGATCGACCGAGCGACCCTGCTTTAACGGCTTTGCGGCCAGCGGCGGCACGCGGGTCGCCCCGACGATCACTGCAAATTAATGCCGCGCGACTTGATCACAGTGCGCAAGGTGTCGCCTTCCCGTTTGGTCGTTTCCAGCAAAAACTCAGGCGAACTCCCGACCACGCTGTAACCCTGGCTGGCCAGGGCCTTCTCGACGGCCTGGGTCTTGAGCGATTGCACCAGGGCCGAGTTCAGTTTGGCAATCACATCGGCGGGCACCCCGGCTGGCGCGACAAAAGCCAGCCAGCCACTGCTTTCCACCTGCGGGTAGCCCGACTCCTTGAAGGTTGGGGCCGAGGGGTAGAGGGCTGTCCAGCGCTCAGCACCGGTGCTGGCCAGCACCATGAGCTTGCCCGAGTCGACATGGGGCTTGGCCGCGCCGGTCACCAGCATGTAGCTGATCTGGCCCCCCAGCAAATCGGTCAGCGCCGGGGCCTCGCCCTTGTAGGGTGCGTGCACTGGCGACACGCCAGCGGCCATATTGAAAGCTTCCGCCCACAGGTGGTAACTCGTGCCCTGCCCTGCCGAACCAAACGACGTCGAGCCCTCATTGGCCTTGAGCCAGGCCGCGAAGTCACGGATATTGCGCGCCGGCACCACCGCCGGGTTGATCGCCAGGGCCAGGTAGCCACGCACTGCCAGCGTGATCGGGCTGAAGCGGGTGAGCAGATCTGCGTACTTGGGATCGGTCACCGGAAACAGGGACAGAGAACCCGGCACGCCCAGGCCGATGGTGTAGCCGTCCTTGGGCGCATTGAGCACGGCATCGAGCCCGATCTTGCCGCTGGCCCCCGGGCGATTTTCGAGCACGATGTTCTGCCCCAGGATTTTGCCGGCCTCCTGCGCCACGATCCGCGCGACGTTGTCTGCAAAGCCGCCCGGCGGATACGGGTTGATCAGCAGGATGGGCTTGGTCGGAAATCCCTGGGCGTGGGCGAGGGTGCCACTGAGCGCCACAGCAGACAGGGCAGCACAGGCGATCAGCCGCTTCAAGGGCGAAAAATACATGGCGGGTCCTTTCGGGTTCAGGCATAGAGGGAGGGCCAATGCCCTTGACCACATCAATTTAGCGCAAACCGTTGCCTTTGACAACTGTTAATTCAAGGGTCTGGAAAGCCAAATGAATAGCCGACCACTGAAAATGGCTCAACGAACACCTGTATTCTTTGACATCGGGAAAAGCATGACCCTAAAATATTCATTGCCACCAACAATGAAAAGGACAAGCACCATGCGCGCCTACCGACTTCCTGACTACATGGTCAGCGGCGAATCCGACACCACGCTCTACCTGTTGCACGGCGCCTACGGATCGAAGGAGTATTTCCGGTTCACCATCGAACGCTTTGTCGCGCATGGATTTCGGGTGGTCGCCTGTGACGCACCGGGCTACGGCATTTCTGAGGTGCCCGGCTCAGTCACCATTCCCGGGATGGCCGAGATGGTCAATCGACTGATCGACGCGACCTGCACGCGCCGCAACGTGCTGCTGGGTCACAGCATGGGCGGCATGGTGGCGCAGAAGGTGGCCGACCAGCAACCCGAGCGCATTCAGGCCCTGGTGCTGTCCGCCACGGCACACACCTTCAACCACTCCGGCCAGCAATGGCAGGAGGACTTCATACGCACCCGTGTGGCGCCGCTGACCCAGGGACAGTCAATTGCAGACTATGCGCCCGCCCTGCTGCGAACCATGATGGGCCCAGGCGCATCTGACCCGGCGCTCGACCATGCGCTCTACAACATCCGCATGATGAAGGGTGCCACCTTCCAGAAAGCGATCCAGGCGATTGCCCAGTACCTGGAAGACGACGTGCCTGCCCGCCTGCGCATGCCTGTCTTGTGCATTGCTGGCGAACTGGACCTGACCTGCCCCGCGGCAGTGATGAAGCAGATGTCGCAGATGATGCCGCGCGGCGAGTTCCATGAGATGAAGGGTGTGGGCCATTACGGTTGGGGCGAACGCCATGAGGAATACCACCGGGTGGTGCACGACTTTCTGGACCGAGCACTCGCCAGCGCTTCGTAAACGGCTTGTTGTTGCAGACCGATCACACAGGGATAACGAATGAAAGCTTTTCCATGACCGCTTCTCTGGTGCTGATACCCGGCTTGAACAACACCCGTGCGGTGTTTGACCAGGTCGTCTCCGAGCTACCGCCCGATGAGTTGGGTCTGGCCCTGGATAACCCGGCGCTGCCCTCGGTGGATCAGATCGCCCAGGCCCTGCTGCCGGCGCTGCCCGAGCGCTTCTGGCTGGCCGGCTTCTCGTTTGGCGGTTATGTGGCGATGGCCCTGTTGGCGGCCGTGCCAGAACGGGTGCAGGGCCGCTACTTCGAGATGATCGATGCCCAGGCGGCCAATGCTTTCCATCCGGACAGCCTCAAGAATGAAGCCCTGATGGCAGCGCGCAAGGCCATGGTGCGCGACTATGGCGCCGCGCGGTTCAGCGCACACATTCGTGCCACGATGTCACGCCCAGATCGATCCGCCCTGCTGGATGGACGCCGACCCACCCTGATCGTCAGCAGTTCCCACGACCAGGCCTTCACACCCGAGGTCATGGCCTACGCCAAGGCCATCCCGGGTGCGCAGCAGGTGCTGATCCAGGGCGCTGGCCACCTGGTCCCCATGGAAAAGCCGACGGAGCTCGCCCGCACGCTGGCCAACTGGGTGCTGACCGGATGACCGGTGCCACACCGGCCCGACACCCCACCGTCACCCCAATGACGCACCCACACAACGCACCCACATAACGCACACGCAACAAGCACGAAAGGCGCCACCCATGCTCGACATCGTCAATGAGGTTCGCCTCACGATCAACCCTGACAACGACAACCCCTACCTGAGCGGTCCCTACGCCTCCAACGCGCGGGAATACAACGCCGACACCGAGAGTTTGCAGGTGATCGGCGAGATACCGCGGGACCTGCATGGCATGTTTGTGCGCAATCACCACAACCAGGTTCACGAGCCGCTGGGTGTCTACCACCCGTTTGACGGCGATGGCATGCTGCACGCGATGCTGTTCGAAAACGGTAAGGCGACCTACCGCAACCGTTTTGTTCGCACCACCGGCTTTTTAGCAGAGCAGGCCGCCGGTCGCTCGCTGTGGCCGGGCATGCTGCGGCCCGACCTGGCGGCGCGACGGGGCTGGGGTGCCATGGGCGCGATGAAAGACAACGCCGGCACGGACATCAAGTGCCACGCTGGCAAGTTGCTCGCCAGCATGTCGCAAGGCAGTGAGCCCTGGCGCCTGGACCCAATCACGCTGGAGACGCTGGGGCCCGACCCGGCCTGGGCGCGCAGCGTGCCCGAGGGCGTGGCCTCGCACTACAAGGTCGACAACTTCACCGGCGAAATGATGTTTTTCAATTACCCGGAAAAGCCGCCCTACATGAACTACGGCATCATCGATCGCCACAACAAACTGGTGCACTACGAGCCCATTGAACTGCCGGGCTCCCGCTGGCCACATGACCTCGGCATCACGCAGAACTTCACGGTGTTGCACGACCTGCCGCTCTATTTCGAGCCCGAGGGGCTCAAACGCGGCGAACACAAACTGATCTTCAACCGCGACCAGCCGGCCCGCTTTGGGGTGCTGCCACGCCATGGCAACAACGCTTCCGTGCGCTGGTTTGAGGCCTCACCCTGCTACATCCTGCACATCACCAACTGCCATGAGGCCGGCGATGAGGTGATCATGGATGGCTGCATCATGCCGAAGTACCAGACGGTGCCCGTCAACGCGGCGGGCAACATCTATGAGCGTATTCGCGCCAACCTGGACAAGCACAACAACCCGACGCTGATGCACCGCTGGCGTTTCAATCTCAAGACCGGCCGCACCGTCGAGGAACGCCTGGACGACGAAATCAGCGAGTTCCCGGTGTGCAGCAACGACTACGTGGGCCGGCCCTACCGCTACAGCTACAACGTGCTGTACAAAAAAGGGGATTGGCTGTTCTCCGGGCTCAAGCGCTTTGACCTGCTTAGCGGCAAGACCGCCCGTTACGAATATGGCCCGGGCCGCTACGGTAGCGAACCGCAGGTGGCACGCGCCATCAACGCGCGCGCGGAAGATGACGGCTATGTCATCACCATGATGGCCGACATGAACGCCAACACGTCCGAAATCATGGTGCTGCGCGCTGACGACATCGCCGCAGGCCCGGTCGCGCGCATCATCCTGCCCGAACGCATGGGGGTGGGTACCCATGCCTGTTGGATCGAGGGCGACCGGCTGCAGGGGGAGCACCGCACGCCGGTACTGAACTGACGCAGGCTGAAGGGCGGGGGGCTGCAGTTACAGTCGGGCGACCATGAATCAGCCTTTTCTTGACGACTCGCTGCAGCACACCTCGGTATTTCTGCGGCTGGGCAAGGCCTATAACGCCAGCATCCAGGAGTTTGAGACCCTCACCGGGATGCGCGCGCCGGCCTGGCGCCTGTTGTTTCTGATCCACCTGCAGCCCGGCATCGGCCAGAAAAGCCTGATCCAGATGATTCGGGTCGACCCCGGCTCGATTACCCGCCAGCTCAAGGAGTTGGAACGCCAGGCGCTGATCGTTCGGGCGCCGGATTCGCTGGACGCGCGCATGGTGCGGGTCAAGCTGTCGCCCAAAGGCAATACCCAGGTCAAACGCATCATGGGCATCCGCCTGGAATTTTTACAACGCATGCTCAAGGACATCCCGGCCAAGGATGTCGAAACCTTCATCCACGTGCTCGACAAGATTTGCCTGAACCTGGGGGATGAGGTGCAATTGCCCGAGCCGATGCGCAAGACGGCCTGACAACGGCTATTAGCCTGCCCACTTACTAAAGGTCAAATAGGGCGCTAGCCCTTGTCCCGTATAGGTTTATAGCTATATTTTCAATAGCGCCTGATAGACTGCATCCAACACCCGCTGCCGGCGCGGGTCTACGCCGTCGTCAAAGCCGAGCAGGTGGTTGGTGACAAAGGCAAAGCCCAGGCCGCGCGCCGGGTCGGCGAACGCCACCGAGCCGCCCCAGCCGGTGTGGCCGAAATGGCCCGGGCCCGCGTGCGGTCCAAAACCCACAGCGTCGCGGCGAAAACCGGCGCCAAACACCGTGGGCGCCAAAAAGCAGGCGTCAAGCCCGTCAAAGCGCACGGCCACCGCATTGGCTAACCCCTGCGCTGACAGCAGGCGTACGCCGCCGAGTTCACCGCCGCGCGCCAGGGCACCGTACAGGCGCGCCAGCGAGCGGGCGTCTGAGTGGGCATTGCCGCCAGGAACCTCTGCCGCGCGCCAGGCCCGTTGGTTGGGTGCAGTCGCGTCGAGGCTGGGGTTGCGGAAGGCATGGGGGTAGGCGCTTTGCTCGCCTTGCCGAACCCAGTCGTAGGCCTTGGCGCCGGCTGACATCTGTGCCGCCCGAGCATCATCGCCAGCGGCCAGGCCGATGTGCAGGTCCAGCTGGAGTGGTTTGGCTATTTCCTCGGCAATGAAGCGGCCGGCCGAGCGGCCGTCGATGCGCCGGATCAGTTCGCCGCTGAGGAAGCCGTAGGTGAGCGGGTGGTAGACACAGCGGCTGCCGGGTGGCCAGAGTGGCGCCATGGCGGCCAATGCATCGACCACCCGTTGCCAGTCGAAGATGTCGTCATCGGCCATGGGTACGTTCAGGCCGTCGAGCCCGGCTTGGTGCGACATCAGCTGGTCCACGGTGATGGCGCCCTTGCCGTTAGCCGCGAACTCGGGCCAGTAGCGAGCCACGGGCGCGGCGTAGTCGAGTTGGCCGCGATCGGCCAGCATGGCAATCGCCAGCGCCATCACACCCTTGCCTACTGACCAGACGTTGACCAGGGTGTCGGCCTGCCAGGCCGCGCTGCGGTCCAGCGTGCGGTGACCGCCCCAGAGGTCGACCACGGTCTCGCCATCGACCACCACGGCCAGCGCGGCGCCCAGCTCCAGGCCGTCGGCAAAACTGCGGGCAAAGGCCTCGTGCACGGCAGCAAAGCGGGGGCTGGTGCTGCCGCTGACCAAGGGGGTGGGTGCGTTCATGGTGTCATCCAGCTGGTGTGTGCCGGGCGACCGGCGAGCTGCAACGCACTGGTGGCGGCCGGGGTCTCGGCAATCAGCCGGCCGCGCCGGAACACCTTGAGCCGGGTGGCGCGCAGGCGCAGTGCCTCTACTGGGTCGCGCGCCTGCAGCAGCACAAAGTCGGCGTGGCAGCCGGCCTGCAGGCCGTAGCCGTCCAGGCCCAGGATGCGCGCCGGGTTGACGGTCACCGCCTCAAAGCATTGGCGCATGGCCGCCTGGCTGGTCATTTGCGCCACATGCAGGCCCATGTGGGCGACTTCGAGCATGTCGCCGCTGCCCAGCGAGTACCAGGGGTCCATCACGCAATCCTGGCC
>CAJAXU010000679.1 GCA_903948045.1 uncultured beta proteobacterium
CACCAAAATGCGGGCCACCGCGCCCGGTGCAACTGACGTAAATGGCCCCCGCAATACCGCGTGCCGGATGCGGTGCCGCCTCAGCCTCTGAAGCACGCAGCGCTGTTGCAGCCTCCCTCGCCATCTCCTGCGGCTCCAGCTCTTCGCGGATCTCGGCGCAAACGCGCATCAGGTCGGCCCGTGCTGCCTGGACATTGCGCTGGCAAAACGCCAGCTGCATGCCCTCCTGCAGACGGTCTGACACCGCCACACCGCGGCGCCCGGGGTCCAGACCAATCAGGTGACGCACCAGCACGTCTTTGCCAAAGTTGCCAGTGCGCCCAACCGCGGCGCCGTCGCCATGCGCACCACCTTCAACCACAGCCGGCACCAGGCCGACCAGAGTGGCCCGCACAGCCTTCAAGGCGGCTTCGGGTTGCGCCAACGACACCTTCAACTCGCGCAACATCACATCAAGTGCCGGCTCGCCGTCAAGCGTCAGCGCCACATTGTCTTGCGCACTGGTGACCTGATGCGCCCGCGCCAAGGGCAGGCAGCCCTGGGTCACCCGCGAGATCAGGTTCACCCCCTCGGTAAAGGCCACGCCACTCAAGCCCCCCTGAAACACGCCGCTGGCCCCGCCCTGACCGCGAATATTGCCGTTGCCACCCACCGCGAACTGCACCGTCCCCAGGCGGCTGGACGACAGGCCGCCAAACAAATAGCCCGACGCCGTGCGCGCTGCCATGTCATGAATCAGCTCGGCCAGCTCCGGGCCGGCGGGGTCGGCGTGCACCAGCGCGGTGTGAGCCTCAAAGCCCAGGCCCAGCGGCGCCACACCGGAGAACACCCGGTACTGGTCGGGCGGCAACTCGCACAGCATCACCGCCAGCGCCGGCTCATCAAAATACTCGACATTGTTGGAGGCAATGCCCACGCCCACGGTGCCCGACCAATCAGTGATCTCGGGCAGCTCGTCGCTCAGATGGGCCAGAATATCTTGGGCGTGTGGCGCGTAATGGTCGGTGATGTAGAGCAGGGCAAGCGTCGGCGCGTTGGCATAACCATGCAAGGCCATCTGCGCGCGCAACTGGGCCAGAACCAAGCCAGCCGCCATGCGCCACTGCGGGTGGGTGGCGTGGCCATAGGGAAACAGTTTCATGCCTTGCTCTGACCCCAACCCATCATCGACCGCGCGCCGGTGATTTCTTGGCAGCTTTTTTGGCTGTAGCCCTTGTCGCAGCTGCATTGTTTGCTACTTTTTTTGTAGCTTTCGATGCTGGCTTGGTGGTGCCGGCCGCCGGCTTACTGGCGACATCGGCAGCGGTGTGCTTGGCCACATCCTTCATGGCTGTGGCCGCAATTTGCTGAAACTGCTGCGTCAGCGCCCCCCACAGCTGCATCGGGTCCACCAAGCCAGCGGCTGCCGCAGCGGCGGGCTTGACGGCCCGGCGCACCTTCTTGGCCACCGCCTCCGCTTCGGTCGCGGCCTCGCTCGCCGCCTCGGCGACGCTGTGCGCGGTGGCTGCCGCTTTTTCGCTCACGTGCTGGACGCCGGAATAGACCGAGTCAGCGGCCTTGAGCTTGAGCGCGTTCGCCATGTCACCGATGTTGAAGTTCATGCCCTTGAGCGTGGCCAGCGTCATCTTCTGCACCTCCAGCGCCTGCACCGTGGCACCGAGCGCCTTGGAGTTTTGATCCAGCCAGAAATGCACCGCCTTGAGCTCACTGATGCGCTTGTCGAGTTCTTCCACATTCAGGTTTGGCGCAATCCAGTTGGCCAGGTTGGGCATCTGCGGAATGGTCTGCGAGGCGCCCTTGGCCAGGTTTTGCAAAAAGTCAAAACCCGGCACAAATTTGCCAAATCCTTCACCTGGTGAATCGCTCATGATGCCCCTTTCAGGCTGCCCACATTGGACGGCCTACAGCTTAACCCAAGATAGGCCCGAGGCTGCTCGAGCGAAGTCAAGGCCGGCGGGGGCGCCGGGGCTGGGGGCTGGCGCGTCAGCTCAAGGCACGCGGGCTGCGGTCGGCAAAGTAGAACCACTCGTTGCCGGGAGCGGCTTTGGCGTTAGGGAACACGATGTAGCCGTCGCGCGGCGCCAGCACCGGCTCGCCGTCGTGGCGCACCGCCACCAGCTCGCCTTCGCGCAGCGGGTCAAAGCTGGACCAGACCTTGGCAAACTCGTCGCCGGCGTGGTAGCGGTCCACCACCTCGGCCAGCCGTAAAAACTCAGGCTCCGGGCAGGGCTCAGGCGCGGGCTCGGCCACCAGCCCCAGCTGCGCCAGCGTACGCCGGATGGCCTGGTAGGCCAGCTCTGGCCCGGCCGGGTCGTCGTGCTGGCCGCACTCCAGGGTGATGGCGCAGCCACCGTGGCGGCGCATGTACTCGGTGGTGCCCACGCCGTATTCGGGGTCGGTGCTGAGCAGGCCGGCGCGGTCGCTGGCGGGGGTGCGCGCCAGCCGTGCCGCCACGCCCACCGCATAGGTGTCGAGCCAGCCCTCGACGATGCGGCGCACGCCCAGCCGCAGCACCAGAGCCTGCTCTTGCTCGGCCAGGGCAAAAGGCTGCAGCGTGCCGCTGTTGTTGGCGGGGCCGATCATGGCAAAGGCCTGCCCCACCGACTGGAAAGAATGCAGGTCCAGCAGCACATCGTGGCTGGCCAACAGCGGGCACAGCACGTTGGCGATGCGGTCCTCAAAGTCTTGTGGCTCGGCCGTGGGGCGCAGATTGCGGTTCAGGTTGCGGTCGCCGTTGCGCTGCTGCTTCAGGTAGGCCAGCGGGTTGGTGATCGGCACCAGCGTCAGGGTGCCGCAGCTCAGCGCCAGCGTGCCGGCATCGAGCTCAGCCAGCAAGCGCGCCATGCCCCGGCTGCCGCAGGTCTCGTTACCGTGCACCGCACCCAGCACAAGCAGGCGCGGCCCGGGCGCCAGACCGGCAAATTGGTGAACGCGCAGGGTGGTGGGAAGCGGTGTCATGGGTGGGGAACTTTCTGAGAACGTCCGGCAGGGACGCGTTTTATTTTAGGGTTGCAGGGCCGGCAGGCGCGCCACCAGGCCGGTGCGCAGCAGGCCGGGCCGGGTGTCGCGCGCCAGAAAGCCGTCGGCACTGTCAGCGTGCAATTGGGCGCAGGCCAGCACGTCAGCCGCGCAGTCCGCGTCTGGCACTAGGCCGCCAAACAGGTAGGTCAGCTTGCCCCGGGCCTGTAGCGCCACCGAGCAGGCCCGCTCGCAGGAGTTCATGCACTCCACCGGCCGAATCACAAACGGCAGATCGTCAAGCAGCGCCGCATCCTGCACCGCCTCCAGCAGGGCATGGCCGGCGCGCGGCGCCTCACGGTCAGCACCAGCCGGGCAACACAGCACGCAAATCAGGATCTCAGTGGTCATGTCAGACGGGGCCCTGGCAAAAGCGGCGATGATACGTGGCTATGCAAAACCGGCTCGCCACCCCCGACAACGACGCCATCGCCCTGCTGCCGCTGTTTGAGCGGCTGGGGCTGGACCGCATCACCCTGGTCACCACTGGCGCCCAGGCGCGCGCCGCCTGGGACGGGCTGGCCAAGCTGCCGGCCTGGGGCTTTGACACCGAGTCCAAACCGACCTTTCGGGTGGGCGAGGTGTCGGACGGGCCGCATGTGCTGCAACTGTCCACGCCAAATCGGGCCTGGGTGTTTCAATTGATCGAGCCCGAATGCCGCGCCGTGGCGGCCGAGCTGCTGACGCTGGGCGGCGTCACCAAGGCCGGCTTTGGCCTGGGCGACGACCGCCGCCACATCGTGCGCAAGCTGGGCGTGGAGCCAGTCGGCCTGCTGGAACTCAACCACTTATTTAGAGAGCGCGGCTACCGCAAGGACATGGGCGTGAAGGGCGCGGTGGCAGTGCTGTTCCAGCAGCGCTTCATCAAATCCAAAAAAGCCGCCACCAGCAACTGGGCCCAGCCCCGTTTGTCTGAGGCGCAGCTGGTGTATGCCGCCAATGACGCCTACGCCGCCATCCGCGTGCTGCACGCCCTGGAAGGGAACCCCACATGAGCCACCGTTTTGGCATCGCCCTGGTTGGCATCGGCCCCGGCGCCGTGCCGCACCTGCAAAGCCTGTTTGACCTGCGCGACACGGTTGAGCTGCGCCACGCCGTCACACGCCGCCCGGCGCTGGCCAACTTGGGCCCGTTTCATGGTCAGCTGACGCCCAGCGCCGACCTGCGGGCCGCGCTGGCCGACCCCCTGGTACAGGCCGTGATCGTGGCCACGCCGCCAGCCAGCCACCTGGAGCTGGCGACCCAGGTCTTGGCCGCCGGCAAACACCTGCTGCTGGAAAAACCGCTGGACGTGTCGCTGTCGCGCGCGCAAGCCATCGTTGACCTGGCCCAGGCTTACGACCGGCGCTTGGGCGTGGTGCTGCAGCACCGCTTTCGCCCCGGCGCCTTGGCGCTGCAAGACGCGCTGGCGAGCGGGCGGCTGGGCACGGTGCAGGCCGCTTCGGTGCGCGTGCCCTGGTGGCGGCCGCAGAGTTATTACGACCAGGCCGGGCGCGGCACCCTGGCGCGCGACGGCGGCGGCGTGCTGCTGACGCAGGCCATCCATAGCCTGGACCTGTTCCGCGCCTTGGTCGGCGTGCGTTCGGTGCTGGCGGCCCAGGTCATCACCACCGGGCTGCACCGCATGGAAACCGAAGACTACGCCAGCGCCCTGCTCACCCTGGCCAACGGCGCACCGGGTCAGCTGCTGGCCACCACGGCCATGCGGCCGGGTCGGCCCGAGTGCATCGAGGTCATCGGCAGCCTGGGCAGCGCGGTGCTGGAAGGCGGCAGCCTGCAGATCGATTTTGTTGACGGCCAGACGCTGCAGCTCAAAGCCCAGGGCGGCACCGGCAGCGGCGCCAACATCATGGATTTTCCCAACGACGACCACCGCGCCCTGCTGCAGGACTTTGTCGACGCCGTCACCCAGAACCGCCCGCCCCGGGTCACCGGGCTGGACGCGCTGCACACGCAGCAGCTGATTGGGCAGGTGTTGGCCAGTGCGGGCGGCTTGAGTCAGGCGTAGACCCCGGCATGGCGCTCTGGATAGCTCTCGTACACATGCTCAAACACGGCTGAGCACTTCTGCTGGTAGATCTCCGGCGTATAGGCCCGGGGCAATCCGGAATCCAGCGCATCTTCTATCGCCAGCTTCAGCTGTGAGCGTGCGGTAGATTTCTGCCGCCAGTTCAGCACCAGCAAGGCCTTGAGTCGCGTCAGAAGCTCCCGCGCAACCTTCTTCACTTCCGCCCGCTCCTCGGTCCCCAGCTCGGGTGACGGCCGGGTGAGGATGTCAAAAATTACCAACTCCTCCTCGGTAAGGTTCTCCCGGACATGGCGTTGCTCCTCGGTACTCAGGCTGTTGCTCAAATTCAGCAGCTCTTGGTACAGCGCCTCGATCGTGCGGCTGCCGGCGTTGTAGCTTTCGATCAGTTCTTCAAATTTCTCTGAAAAATCCGCGCGCGTGCGGTTCAGCGCCACCAATTTTTCCAGCTTGGCGCGAATCGCGGCCTTGAGCACCTCAAGCTCCGTGTTCTTGTGCTTTGACCGCTCAAAGCGGTTGGCCAGCGCCTCAAAGTTGATTTTGGACAGGTCAAGCGCCGGTGGTCCCTGGTCCCGTATGGCATGGCCGGTAATGGAGCTGTCCAGCAGCGTATTGATGTCTCCCAGCACCGTGGAAATGTCGGGCGGGTTCGGGTTCAATTTGGCCCGAATGGCTTCTGCGATGGTTGAAAGGCAAGCCACGCGGCTGGCAAACTCCAGCGCAACGGGGTCAGGCTTGACCGCCTTGTACAGCGTTGCCACCAGGCGCTCGTGGCCAAAAAAGTCACGCCGCAGTGGGTCGGGCGAAATCAGGGCGTTCAGGGCATCTGCAATCGCTTGCAAGCGTGCCAGGCCACCGACGGGCAGCTGCTCAATGTCAGCCAGCATCACGGCATGCATGCCACAAAAGGCGGTTGCGTCCACCACAGCTCGCCGCAGTTCCGCCACCAGCTGATTCTTGTCTTTAACAGGACTTTTGCCATCTTTGCCTGCGCCATAGATGGCCAGCGCTTTCTCCAGCGAGGCGAACACATTGGCGTAATCCACGATCAGGCCGCTGTGCTTGCCCGGGAACACGCGGTTGGCCCTGGCAATGGTTTGCATCAGGGTGTGGTTGCGCATGGGCTTGTCCAGGTACACCGTGGAGCAGCTTGGCGCGTCAAAACCGGTCAGCCACATGGCGCAGACAAACACCAGCCGCAGCGGGTCTGCCGTGTCCTTGAACTTCTCGTCCAAGCCGGGGTTGGACTCATTCATGCGCTTGCGGTGGAGCTCGATGTCCAGCCCCAACTTTTGCATCTGCTGGATCTCGTTTTGAGCGGGCGAGACGATCAGTGCCATGTCGGTGCTGGTCAGCACGTTCAGCCGTTGCTTCAACTCGGCCATGCGAACATCGCGCCGTGCCTGCTCGGCGGTCATGCCGCCTTCCACCGGCACATAGGCCAGCTCGCCCAGCTCCCGCTGCGTCTTGGCCAAATCTGCCGCCCAATGCAGCTTGACCTTGTCATGCATACGCAGTGCGGTGGCCTTGTCGATGGACACCACCATGGCCTTGCCCACAAAGCCCCGGCCCAGAAAATGCCGCACGATGTCCTTGGCCACCGTGTCCAAGCGGTCATCACGGGTAATCAGGTGGTATTGCCGCCCCAGCTCACGCTCCAGCTTGGCTTCCTGTTCGGGGTCCAGGTCGGCGTCTTCAATCAGCTGGTAGATGTTGTCGTTTAGGTCGGTGTTGACCAGTTGCAGCTCGGGCGTGCGGTTCTCGTAAAACAGGGGCACGGTGGCCCCGTCTTCGATGGACTGCTGGAAGTCGTAAATCGACACATAGTCGCCAAACACTTCCTTGGTGCGCTCCTCACCCGCAATCAGCGGCGTGCCGGTGAAGGCCATGAACATGGCTTTGGGCAGCGCGGAGCGCATGTTCAGCGCCAGCGTGTCGTACTGGCTGCGGTGTGCCTCGTCGGTCAGCACGATCACATCCGCGCGGTCGCACAGCAGTTCGGGCGTCTGAAATTTATGCACCAGCGTGAACACATAACGGTGGTTACCGCGCATCAGCTCGCGCAGGTGCGCGCCACTGGCCGCGTGGCATTCATCGCCTTCAGCCTCGCTTACTGCGCCCACGGCCTTGAAGGTCTTGGCAATCTGTTCGTCCAGCTCGGTGCGGTCGGTTATCACCACAAAGGTCCAGTTGCCCACCAGTTTGCGCAGCACCTTCTGGGCATAAAACACCATAGAAAAGCTTTTGCCGCTGCCCTGCGTCTGCCAGAACACACCGCCGCGCCCGTGGCCCTGCTGGCGCGCCTCAAGCATGGCGGCAATGGCGTTGTTCACGCCCAAAAACTGGTGGTTCTGCGCAATGATCTTGACCAGCCCTGCCTTGTGCTCAGAAAACAGCGAGAAGTTTTCCACCAGGTCCAGCAGGCGCGCAGGGTCGCAGGTGCCGCGCAACATCACTTCCAGCGACACGCGGCGCGGCTCATCCTCGCGGGCAATGCGTTTCCACTCCACCCAGCGGCCCCAGTCGGCGGTCAGCGAGCCCACCCGGCTGTCCGTGCCGTTGGAGGCCATCATCAGCGCGTTGTACCCAAACAGCTGGGGGATCTGCTGCTTGTAGTGCGTCAGGTTTTCGTCAAAAGCCGCCCGGGCCGGCACACCGGGCTTTTTGAGCTCGATCACCACCCAGGGCAGGCCGTTCACAAACCCCACCAGATCGGGGCGGCAGGTGTAGAGCGCACCGGTCACACTGAGCTGGCTAACCAGCAGAAAGTCGTTGTTGGCGGGTGTGTCCCAATCCACCACCTGCAAGCGCTCGGTTTTCTGGCCACCGTGCTCACGATCTGGCACGGACACCGTGATGCCATCTTTGAGCAGCTGGTAAACCTCGCGGTTGGCCGCTTCCAACAGCATGGCCGAGCGGTCACGGGCAATCTCGTCGATCGCACTGTTGATGGCTTCGGCCGGCAGGCCCGGGTTAAGCCGCACCAGCGCCGCCCGCAGCCGGCTTGCCAGCACCACATCGGCCTTGGTTTCGCGCCCCAGCGTTCCATGAGCACCCAGGGTTTCTTCCATGGCCGACACCGTCTGCCAGCCCAGCTCGGCAAACAGGCCAATGGCCGGTTGCTCAACCAGCTGGTCTTCGGTGTAGGCGTGGGTGCTCATGCCGTCAAGCTTGGTGCCGATGCCGGGAATCTTTGCCCGCAGTATGTCTGGAAGGATCGCCACCAGCTGGTGTGCATCTGCCACCCCCTTTCATCTCCAGCAATGCCAGGTCGCGCAAGCGGCGCAGGTGACCCGAGGCGCCCAAGGTATCCGTGCGGTTGATGGCCCGATAGGCGGCGTTGTCGATGGCGACCACCTTGACCCGGCCTTCGGTGTTGGCTTGAATGGTCACGGTTCGGTGCCATCCGCTTCATCGGCCAGCGCCTGCTCGATGGCCTCGATGCTGGGCAGGCTGGTCTGAAGATCGGCGGGCAGGGCCTCGATGAGCTGGTATTCGGCGATGCCGATGGGTTTGCTCGAGTCGCGCAGCGCGTATTCGGCCACCACCTTGTTCTTGCTCTTGCACAGGAGCAGGCCGATGGTGGGGCTGTCGTGCGCGGCTCGCATCTGCTCGTCCACGGCCGTCAGGTAGAAGCCAAGCTGGCCTGCGTGCTCTGGCTTGAAGGCGCCCGCTTTCAACTCCACCACCACATAGCAGCGCAGCTTCAGGTGGTAGAAAAGCAGATCGATGAAGAAATCCTCGCCTCCCACCTCCAGGTGAACCTGCCGCCCGACGAAGGCAAAGCCGGCGCCCAATTCCAGCAGGAAGCGGGTGATGTGGTGGACGATGGCGTCTTCGAGCGCCCGTTCCTGGGATTCCTCCCTGAGCCCGAGGAAATCCAGGCGGTACGGATCCTTGAGGGACTCGCGAGCCAGGTCCGACAGCGGCGCCGGCAGCCTCTCAGCGAAGTTGGTGACAGCCTGACCGCTGCGCTCGTGCAAGCGTGTCTCGATCTGCATGACCAGCACGTTGCGCGACCAGTTGTGTTCGATGGCCTTGGCTACGTACCAGCGGCGCAGGGGCTCATCGCGCAGCTTGTCCAGCAGGGTGAGCTGGTGATACCAGGGCAATCGTGCAAGCACCCCTTGCACAAATTCCGCATCCGGCCACGCCTGGGCAAAGGACCGCATGTACTTCAGGTTGCGCGGCGAGAAACCCTTCATGTCAGGGAAGGCATTGCGCAGGTCTAGCGCCAGCCGTTCAATGACCTTGGTGCCCCAGCCCTCCCGGCCCTGCCGGGCCAGGATGTCCCGCCCGATCTGCCAGTACAGCAGCACCAGCTCGCGATTGACAGCCAGCGCGGCACGCTGCTGGGCTGCTTGGATGCGCGTCTTCAGCTCGGCGAGCCAGGGGCCGTAGTCGGCGGGCACAGGCACGATCCCAGTCACGGCAGCCCCTTCACCACCGGCCGCAGCACCTGGTCCATCTTCACCAGCCGCTGCGTAAGCCAGGCCAGATACTCGTCCCAGCGGCTCTCATCCCCGATCGACGCGCCCGGGTACCAGGCCGCGATGCGGCAGGCCTTGGCATCGGGCAGCTCCTGCCAGTCCAGCGGGAAGCCCAGCGCAGTCTCGATAGCCTGCTTCTGCGAAGACAGGTTGGCGAAGTGCTGCTTGGCCTGCAGGCCCGGCATCCACAGCTCCACGCCCAGCCGCTCGTCGCGGGTGTTAGCGGTGATGTTCAAACCGAATCCAGAACGACCTATAGAGTTGTTGAGCCAGTGCTGAGGGCGCGGCTTTTGCGGACGAATCTGAGGCGCAGCATTCGCAAGTTTGTCAATCAGCGCCATCCAGAACTTTTGCTGCAACTGCTTTGTAGGTGAAGCGTCTGCTGCTGCGCGCGCGAGCACTCGTCCAGACTTGGCCCAGTCATTGGGCTTTACGACCACCTCAAACTTCGGAGCCAGGGGCGAGTCACCAATACGCCACAACTCCACCTGCACGCCAAAAAATGCCAACTCGTCTGTGGTGTTTTCGTTGAGGAACTCCAATGCAGACGCATGCTCTGGCCGGAAAGAATCAGCTACCCAGATCACCTTCTTTGCCCCGACTCCCGCCGCGTACGCCAGTATCTGGCCCAAGTGCTTGTGATCGGTTTCTTCAAGCTGATTCTCAATAATGACTTGGTCGTCACCATCGGTGCAAAGAATGTCCAACTTGAAATCGCCCACCCAGTGTTCGGTCGCTACAAAGACGAGTTCGCTCAGGCGTAATGCGTCGGCAAGGGCGTTCAAGTTGTCCGGCTGCGCAAGCCACGGTGTGAATTCGCCAGACTCATGCTTCCAAGCTTCCCTCAATGGCACGCGCGTCAATTTGCCAAGGTTTGGATTGATTGCCATGATTAGATCTCCCCAATATCAATCTGGCCGGACAGCAGGCGGGGAAGCAGCAGGTCGCGCGAGCGGCGGAGGTTTTGGATTTGGCGTTGGAGCGCAAGAACTTGCTCGGCCATCGGCGTGGTGGTGGTCTCAAAGCGCCCCAGCAATGCGGCCGGTGGCTGTAAAAAATCGATGGTCTTGAATACGCCCCGACTGATTTCCTTGAATGTCGCACCAGACGCCATGCGTTGAAAAGTAGGCACGTTCTCGGTCAACCAGTGGAACAGGAAGTAAAGCGGCACCCGCTCATTCGGCAAGCAAGTGATGAAACCCTGATTGGTACAAGCAGGCTGCGTGTTGATAGAAATCGCGCCAATGGTGGCTCGGCTGGTGAGCATCACACTGAATGCAGGGAACATTCGAGCAGAACTCTGTGCCAACCCAAGTTCAGTAATGTGATCACTGGAATCGTCGATAAACATCGCACCTGCTCGGGTCAGGTCTGTTGGTGAGTACCACTGAATGGTTCCATTTTTCCAAAACTCATCTTCTTTCCGTGATGGCGTTCCACCACCAGTAATAACAAAAGCGTCACCAGTTGTTTTAACTTCCCACCCCTCCGGAATCTCCCCTAACGCCGAAGCCACACGCGAATGGTTTTCATGGCCGGGGAAGCGGAAGTGGACGAACCACTCGCGGTAAAGACCACGGGCCATAGCCTCCAGAATCTTGATGCGCCGCTGGCTGTTTTCGATCAGTTCGTCGTAGGCGGAGAGGATGCCTGCGATCCGTTGTTGTATCGGCAAAGGTGGCACGCGCACTTCCACCTGTTTCAGAACCGATTGAGTTACAAGCGGTTGCGCAGCCCCGCCCGCATATCGACTGAGCTTTGCATCAGAGAGCAAGTAAAAAAGAAACTTGGTATCAAACTGCCCATTGGCAGGATATGCGACCAGCGTGTTATCCGAGGCCCAAAACTTACTCGGGCAATAAACAACCGCACCGCAATATGCCCCAACGCGACCAATGATGACCCCGTTCTCATGCCGAAACTCGTCGCATCCGCCAATGATTCCATTTGATCCGAATACGAGGTAGCGACCAACTCCCCCTGGTTTGATTGACTTACCATTGCCGAATCTGACAACATCACCCAGTGACATTTTTTGCGCGCTGAGCATATTCATGCCCCGAGAATTCCAGCCACATTTGCAGCAATAGCCTGTTCCAACTCCCGCGCCTGAGCATTCAGCACTTCCAACTCTTCATTCAACGCCACAAGCTGTTCATTGAAGTCCTCATCACTGACATCCTCACCGGCCACCACACCCACATAACGCCCGGGGTTCAGTGACCAACCCTGCGCCTCAATCTCTTGCAGCGTGGCCGCTTTGCACAGCCCGGCCACATCGGCATAGGCGGGTGTGTTGCCAAACACCTCTTTGATCTTGGCGGCCGCAGCATCGCCACCAAAGGTGGTGTCCAAGGCTTCACCCCGGTATAGGCGCACTAGGTTAGCAATGAAGCCCACTTGCGCGTCCGTCCAGTTGCGGTGGGCGCGGTCCACTTGCCGGTAGATGTGGCGGGCGTCGATGAAGAGCACGGTGTCGGCGCGCTTTGTCTTGGCTTTGCCCCGGTCCAGAAACCACAGCGTCACCGGCAGTGTGACGGTGTAAAACATATTGGGGCCAACGGCCACCATCACATCCACAGCCCTGGCCTCAATCAGTTGTTGGCGCAGGGCCTGTTCGGAGCTGCGGGCGTCAGATGCCGAATTGGCCATCACAAAACCGGCGCGGCCTTTGGCGTTCAGTGACGAATAGAAGAGCTGAATCCAGATGTAGTTGGCGTTGTCGGTGCGCGGCATGCCAAACGGAAAGCGCCTGCCAGCGCCCACCATATCGGCCAGGCGCTCTTTGTCCACGGCGTTCACGTTGAACGGCGGGTTGGCCAGCACAAAGTCAAACTGGCCGGTGGCATTGTGCGGGTCGTCGTAATAGGTGTTGAGGTTGCCACCGTGGCGAATCTGGCCTTCCAGGCCGTGCACCGCCAGGTTGAGGCGGCACAG
>CAJAXU010000680.1 GCA_903948045.1 uncultured beta proteobacterium
CACGCCGGCAGTACCCTGGTGCGGGTGGGCAGCGCTATTTTTGGTGCCCGCTAGGGCGCGCTTCAGCTTGGCCGCTGCACCTGTGGTGCTCAGGTGCCGGGCACAGGGCCGAAGACAGAGGGGTCGGTGCGCACCATCTCGAGCGCGAAGCGCTGGCCTGCCAAATAGTCTTCCATGCATTGCAGCAGTAAGGGGCTGCGATGGCGCTCCCGGCTGGCGCGAATCTCGTCAGGGCTCATCCAAAGGGTGCGCACGATGCCGGTGTCCAGCGCTCGACCAGCTTGGGCCTGGCCGAGTTCGCCGCAAAAGGCAAAACGCAGGTAAGTGATGTCTTCGATTGCGCCGGCCTGCGGGCCAGGCCGCTGAAAACGCGACAGGTAAACCCCGACCAGCGCCGTCGGTCGGAAGTGATGCGCCGTTTCTTCCAGGGTTTCGCGGGCACAGCCCTCTGCCGGGGATTCACCCGGATCCAGGTGGCCGGCCGGGTTGTTCAGGCGCAGGCCCTCGGGGGTGTGTTCCTCGACCAATAAGAAGCGTCCGTCGCGCTCAATCACGGCGGCTACGGTGACGCTGGGTTTCCATCGCAGATCCATACCTGATTATCCCCATGTAAACTCTTGTAAGTTGCTGATCCGTTTGATATTCAACCCAACGCGAGGACTCGCCCATGCTGATTGGCGTACCCACTGAAACCACCACGGGCGAAACCCGCGTGGCTGTCACCCCTGAAACGGCCAAAAAACTCAAGGCTCAGGGCCACACCATCCGGGTTCAGGCCGGCGCAGGCGTGGCCGCCAGTGTGACCGATGAGGCCTATGTGGCCGCCGGGGCCGAGATCACCGATGCCGCCGGTGCGCTGGGCTGCGACCTGGTGCTCAAGGTCCGCACCCCGAATGACCACGAGGCGGTGCAGATGAAAGCCGGCGCGGCGTTGGTCGGCATGCTCAACCCTTTTGACGCCACCGGCCTGCAGCGCCTGGCCTCCGCCGGCCTGACCAGCTTTGCCCTTGAAGCCGCGCCCCGCACCACCCGGGCCCAGAGCATGGACGTGCTGTCGAGCCAGGCCAACATTGCCGGCTACAAGGCGGTGGTCATGGCGGCGGACAAGTACCAGCGTTTCTTCCCGATGCTGATGACCGCGGCCGGCACCGTCAAGGCGGCGCGGGTGGTGATTCTGGGCGTCGGCGTCGCCGGCCTGCAGGCGATTGCCACGGCCAAGCGCCTGGGTGCGGTGATCGAAGCGTCGGATGTGCGCCCCAGCGTGAAAGAGCAGGTGGAGTCGCTGGGCGCCAAGTTCATCGAGGTCTCCTACGACACGCCAGAAGAAAAAGAAGCCGCGGTGGGCGTGGGCGGCTATGCCCGGCCAATGCCGCAGAGCTGGCTGGATCGGCAGAAGGTCGAAGTTGCCAAGCGCGTGGCGCAGGCCGACATCGTGATCAGTACCGCGCTGATTCCGGGCCGGCCAGCGCCGGTGCTGGTGACCGAAGACATGGTCAAGTCCATGAAACCGGGCTCGGTCATTATTGACCTGGCAGCCGGGCGCGGGCCGGGCGGCGGTGGCAACTGCCCGCTGACCGAGACCGACCTCACCGTGGTCAAGCACGGCGTGACACTGGTCGGCGAAACCAACCTGCCCGCGCTGGTGGCGGCCGACGCCTCGGCGCTGTACGCGCGTAACGTGCTCGATTTCCTCAAGCTGGTGTTGGGCAAGGAGGGCGGCCTGCAGGTCGACCTGAACGACGACATCGTGGCCGCCTGCCTGATGACCCAGGGCGGCGAGGTCAAGCGCAAATAACCCAGAGCAAGAGGACTGCACCCCATGGATATCCTGTCTCCCACGATCACCAACCTGATCATCTTCGTGCTGGCCATCTACGTGGGCTACCACGTGGTCTGGACCGTGACACCAGCGCTGCACACGCCGCTGATGGCGGTGACCAACGCCATCTCGGCCATCGTCATCGTCGGCGCCATGTTGGCCGCTGCCTTGACCGAAACCCCGCTGGGCAAGACCATGGGTGTGCTGGCGGTGGCGCTGGCGGCGGTCAATGTGTTTGGCGGCTTCATGGTGACCCGGCGCATGCTGGAGATGTTCAGGAAAAAAGAGCGGCCCGCCGCCGCCAAGGGAGACGCCAAATGAGCATGAACCTCGTCACCCTGCTGTATTTGTTTGCCAGCGTCTGCTTCATCCAGGCGCTCAAGGGCCTGAGCCACCCCACCACCTCGATCCGCGGCAACCTGTTTGGCATGATCGGCATGGCGGTGGCGGTGGTCACCACTGCCGCGCTGATTGTCAAGATCGCCGGGCAGACCGGGCAAGGCGGTGCCATGGGCATGGCCTGGGTGCTGGGCGCACTGGTGGTGGGCGGCGCTGCCGGCACCTTGATGGCCCAACGCGTCGAGATGACCAAGATGCCCGAGCTGGTGGCCTTCATGCACAGCATGATCGGCCTGGCTGCGGTGTTCATCGCCGTGGCGGCGGTGGCTGAGCCCTGGGCCTTCAGCATCGTGGCCAAGGGCCAGGCCATTCCGGCCGGTAACCGGCTGGAGCTGTTCCTGGGCGCGGCCATTGGCGCCATTACCTTCAGCGGTTCTGTCATCGCCTTTGGCAAGCTGTCGGGCAAGTACAAGTTCCGCCTGTTCCAAGGCGCGCCGGTGCAGTTTGCCGGCCAGCACAAGCTCAATCTGGTGCTGGGGCTAGCGATGCTGGGCCTGGGCCTGGTGTTTGCCTTCACTGAGAGCTGGCCGGCCTTCTTTGCCATGCTGGCGTTGGCCTTTGTGATGGGCGTGCTGATCATCATCCCGATCGGTGGCGCTGACATGCCGGTTGTGGTGTCCATGCTCAACAGCTACTCGGGCTGGGCGGCAGCCGGCATTGGCTTTAGCCTGAACAACGCCATGCTGATCGTGGCCGGCTCGTTGGTGGGCAGCTCGGGTGCGATCCTCAGCTACATCATGTGCAAGGCCATGAACCGCTCCTTCTTCAATGTGATCCTGGGCGGCTTTGGCGGCGAGGCTGGTACGGCTGCTGCCGGTGCGGCGGTGCAGCGCGCGGTGAAGAGTGGCAGCGCTGACGACGCCGCCTTTGTGCTGAGCAATGCCGAGACCGTGGTGATCGTGCCGGGCTATGGCCTGGCGGTCGCGCGAGCCCAGCACGCCGTCAAGGAACTCGCGCTCAAGCTCACCGAAAAAGGCATCACCGTCAAGTACGCCATCCACCCGGTGGCCGGGCGTATGCCGGGCCACATGAACGTGTTGCTGGCCGAGGCTGAGGTGCCATACGACCAGGTGTTCGAGATGGAAGACATCAATGGCGAGTTCGGCCAGGTTGACGTGGCCATCATCCTGGGCGCCAACGACGTGGTCAACCCTGCTGCCCACGTCAAGGGCAGCGCCATTTACGGCATGCCGATTCTGGAAGCCTATAAGGCCAAGACCGTGATCGTCAACAAGCGGTCGATGGCGGCGGGCTATGCCGGCCTGGACAACGAGCTGTTCTACATGGACAAGACCATGATGGTGTTCGGCGACGCCAAAAAGGTGGTGGAAGACATGGGCAAGGCGATCGAGTAATCGGCTGAATCGGCGCTGGGTGAGCTCATGGCGACGTTGGCCATTCTGAGCGCGTTGGCCGAGGAGCAGCAGGGCCTGCTGGCCTGCCTGTCGCAACCGGTCTGCCTGCACCGCGCCGGGCGCGAGGTCTGGCGCGGCCAGTGGCACGGGCACACGGTGCTGTTGGCCTTGTCGCGCATTGGCAAAGTGGCGGCTGCCACCACCGCCACGGCCCTAATTGAAGGGTTGGGCGCCAGCCAGGTGGTGTTCACCGGGGTGGCCGGCGGCATTGGCCCTGGCGTGCGGGTGGGCGATCTGGTGGTGGCCACCGAGTTTGTGCAGCACGACCTGGACGCCTCGCCGCTGTTTCCCCGTTTCGAGATTCCGCTCTATGGGCGCAGCCGGCTGGGCTGCGACCCTGGCCTGACTGCTCTTCTTTTAAGAGCATCCGAGGCAGCAATGGCGGGGCTTGGCGGCCAATTTGACCATTATTCCGGGACAGGGCAGTCGACCGTACACACTGGGCTGATCGCCAGTGGCGACCGCTTTGTGTCGGGGGCGGCGGAGTTGCAGGGCCTGCAGCAGCGGCTGCTGGCAGGCGGCCATGTGCCGCTGGCGGTGGAAATGGAAGGGGCGGCGGTGGCGCAGGTCTGTTTTGACTACGGCGTACCCTTTGCCGCTGTGCGCACCATCTCGGACCGCGCCGACGATGCGGCCCATGTCGACTTTCCCCGCTTTGTGCGCGAGGTGGCCAGCCCCTATGCCCACGCCATCATGACGGCATTCTTGGAATTGCTACCAAACTAATAGCTGTAAACCCAAGCAGCACAGGGGCTAGAGGCCTATTTACTTGAGCCAGCCGCGCTTTCGAAAGTACCACATCGGCACCAGCGCACTGGCCACCATCAGCCCCAGCGCGTAGGGGTAGCCCAGCGCCCAGTCCAATTCGGGCATGAACTTGAAGTTCATGCCGTAGAGGCTGGCGATCAAGGTGGGCGGCAACAGCGCCACGCTGGCCACTGAGAAGATCTTGATGATCTTGTTCTGGTTGATGTTGATGAACCCGACCGTGGCGTCCATCAAAAAGTTGATCTTGTCGAACAGAAAGGCAGTGTGCGAGTCCAGCGAGTCAATGTCGCGCAGAATCTGGCGCGCCTCCTCGAACTGCTCGCCATTGAGCATTTTGCTGCGCATCATGAAACTGACCGCGCGCCGGGTGTCCATCACATTGCGCCGGATAC
>CAJAXU010000681.1 GCA_903948045.1 uncultured beta proteobacterium
AATTGCTGACCCTGCTGGTTGCAGCCTATGGCCTGTATAACTGGCATGCGCGCCAGACCGCCGAGCGGCTCGCACTTGAAAACCTGAGCACAGAGCTCCGCGAAGCCACCCTGATCGCTGACGAGGCCAACCGCGGAAAAAGCGCTTTTTTGGCGAACATGAGCCATGAGTTGCGCACCCCTTTCAATGGCCTGATGGGCATGCTTGGCGTGCTGGACGACACCCAGCTCGATGCGACGCAACGCGGCTATTTGCAGACAGCACAAACCTCAGCCCAGCACCTGCTGACCCTGCTCAACGACATCTTGGACATCTCCGCACTGGAGGCCGGCAAGATCACCGTCAAGGCAGCGCCCGTGAACCTGGCTTGGCTGCTGCGCGACTTTGGAGCCCTGATGCAGCCCTTGGCCAATGGCAAGGGGCTCGATTTTTCCCTGGCCCTGCCGGTTACGCCGCTACCCTGGGTACTCACCGATGACACCCGCTTGAGGCAGATTTTGTTCAATTTGCTGAACAATGCCATCAAATTCACTGACAAAGGCCAAGTCAAGCTCACGGTGCACGAGGTCGACCGCTCTGCCAAAGGCGTTGAGCTTGATTTTGTTATCGCAGACACCGGCATCGGGATCGCTGAACATGACCTGCCCCGCCTGTTTCAGCGTTTTCAGCAGGCGGAAAGCGGCAAGGTGCGCCATTTTGGCGGCGCTGGACTGGGCCTGGAGATTTCGCAATCGCTGGCCCATCTGCTGGGTGGCAGCATCAAGGTCAAAAGTACGCTCGGTGTGGGCACCACCTTCAGCCTGCATTTGCGTTTGATGCCCAGCGAGCCTCCGGTGCAGTCAGCCCAGTTGGCCAGCCCTGTACCGGTGCCGGAAACCAAGCTGATTGGCCTGGCCAATGTCAGCGTGCCAGTGGGGCCATCGTCGTCGACCCTGCTGCTCAACCATGCGGGCCAACCCGCCCGGGTGCTGCTGGTGGAAGACAACGCCATCAACCGCATGGTGGCCGTGATGCTGCTGCAGCGCATGGGCTGCGTCGTCACCGACTGTGAAAACGGCCAGCTCGCGGTGGACAAGGCCCAGGCCGAAGACTTTGACCTGATCCTGATGGACATCAACATGCCGGTCATGGACGGCTTGTCGGCCACCCGCGAGATCCGGGCCCTGCCTGGCAAGCCGGCGCAAACGCCGATCGTGGTGCTGAGCGCCGATGTCATGAACGAGTCGCAGGCGCAGGCCTTTGGCGCGGGCGCTCAGGGGTTTCTGTCCAAGCCGGTGCAGTTTGCGGATCTGCGAGCCTGCGTGATAAAACACCTGCCGCCCGCAGCGCCAGACCAGACGCGCGCTGAGCCCGACCGCCTGGGCTGAGGCCAGTCTGTCATGCGCCCTGGTTTGCCTGCTCCCCTGCGCGGCCTGACTGCCGCCAGCCTGTTGGCCCTCAACACGCTGTTCTGGGTGCCGATCCTCTTGCTGTTTGCGCTGCTCAAGCTGCTGGCGCCGGGAAAGTCAATGCGGCTGTGGGTCGATCCGGTGCTGCTGCGCATTGCCGAGGCCTGGATCGCCGGCAACAGCGGCTGGATGCGTCTGACCCAGGCCACCGTCTGGGATGTGCAGGGGCTTGAGGGCTTGAGCCCGCGCAGCTGGTACCTGGTCAATGCCAACCACCAGTCCTGGGTTGACATCCTGGTGCTGCAGCACCTGCTGAACCGGCGCATCCCGCTGCTCAAATTCTTTCTCAAGCAGCCGCTGATCTGGGTGCCGGTGATGGGCCTGGCCTGGTGGGCGCTGGATTTTCCCTTCATGCGCCGCCACAGTGAGGCCTACCTGCAAAAACACCCCGAGATGCGCGGCCGCGACCATGAAACCACCCGCCGCGCCTGCGAGAAATTTGCCTTGATCCCCACCAGCGTGATGAACTTTCTGGAGGGCACCCGCTTCACCGCCGCCAAGCAGGCGCGCCAGCAATCACCCTACCGGC
>CAJAXU010000682.1 GCA_903948045.1 uncultured beta proteobacterium
ATTATCATCACATACACGATTCGTCTCTATTGTGGCGGATGCCCACTTATTTTGGCGCCGACTCCAAATTGACCCCAGCCTGCCGATTTCATGTGACCCAGCGGGATGACCTTGAACCCATTGGTGGGCTAGGGATAGCAGCTGCCAAGGGTGGGTCAGTCAAAAGTCGGCGCCTGTAGGGCCGACGCACGGGGCGGTGGCGCTCCGGACCACGGGCCGACGGGTTCAGTGCGTGGCGCCCGCAATACGTCCCCACGAAAGGCGTTGCATCCCTTCGCCACCCTGCATGCCGACGTGCAGGCGCACTCCCAAGCCGGGGGCCGCAGGTAAGTGCTGTTGTCCGCGGGAAGGTTGGGGCAGCGGTGGGTCCAGCAAAGTGTCGAACAGAGTGGATTCCTCGAACTGGAGTTCGAGACGGTCGAAGCCCGGCAACACGGTGCAGACATGTGCGCTCACTGCGTGGGCAATCGGCCCGGAAGGATTGTGCGGCGCAATCGCGACACCCTTCGCCTGCGCGCGTCGGGCGACCTCCTGCATTTCCGCGATGCCGCCCACGTACTTGATGTCGGGCATCAGCACGTCATAGGTGTTGGCGGCCAGAAAAGGCTCGAAGGCCGCGCACCCGACCCCGTCCTCACCGCCGGCCAGGCGCATGCCATGGTGATTGGCTCGCTTGCGCAGGTCTGCAATGAGCGGCAACCATGCGGCATCTTCCGGCACGGGGCACTCGAGCCAACCCAGCCGATAAGCTGCCACGGCATCCACCATGGAGTGTGCCGACTTCTGGTCGAAGCGCCAATGGCAATCGACCATCAGATCGATGGCGGGGCCCAGGGCCTCGCGGGCGGCCTCGATACGTGCCAAACCGAGCGCCATGCCTTGTTTTGTGACCGGTAGCGGCGCACCCCAGCGGCCGTGGACATCGATCTCGTCGAACGGTGCAATCTTGACGGCGTCAAAACCTGCATCGACCGCCGCCCGGACCGCCAGGGCGAATGCCTGGGGTTCGCGCGACGGCAGGCCGCGGTTCACGTTGGCGTAAAGAGGAACCGCGACGTCGCACGAGCCCAGCAGACGGGCCAGTGGCAACTCGGCGGCCTGCGCTGCCAGGTCCCACATCGCGTGGTCGAAGGCGGAGGCGGCCGCACCGCCATCCATTGTGCGCGGCAATAGCAACCAGGCCTTGCGCTACTGCGGATCCACCGGTTGGCCAAGGTACGCGGTGGCGACGCTAACCACACGTTCCGCTACTGCTGCCTCCCGGCGCTGCAACGTGGCTTCGCCGTGGCCGAGGCGGCCTTGGTCATCTGCCAGTTCCAGAAAGATCCATTGCGTCTTGGCACTGACACGGACGGTGGTCAGCGCCACACCCACGATCGTTGCCACAGGCGCGGTGGCTCGGCCATGGGTCATGCCAGACCCAGCCGTTTAAATGACTCAACGGGGGCATCGTTGGCCCGCATCAAGCGCATCATCTCAGCCGCCAGCCGCCCCTCGACCGCCACATCCTTTACCGGTTGGAGCTGCGCCGGATCACCGGCCAAGTCATACATCACGGTGGAAGTGTCCTGCTGCCCGCCCGGGCCATGGCCAAAGAACACTGGCGACTTGGGCGTGGCGGGCACTTTCAGCAGTGGTACACCCTTGGTGAAGGGCATCGGCGGCGCAAGCGTCGCGTCGGCGAGTTCGGCAACGCTGAAGCGCTCCCTCATGTGGGTTGGCATCAGCGTGTATTGATACAGGTCCGGGCCCTTGAGATCACGCGGATACCGAAAATACGTGTAACGCCCGTCTGTGATGTTGACTGCGCTGCCGAACACGCCATAGATCAGGGCTTCGCGCGGCGCGGCCTTTCCCTGCACGGTATCCAGCAGGGAGATGCCCTGGTTTTCGGGTGGCGGCGGCTGGCCGTAGAGATCGAGCAGGGTTGTGGCGATGTCGATCGTCTGCGTCAGCGCATTGCAGCGGCTGCCAGCCAGATGGCCCAGCGCCGGGTGGTGCATCAACAAAGGGATGTGCGCCACCTCGTTGTAGCAGGGCATTAATATCTTGGCCCACCAGTCGTGTTCGCCCAGCAGGAAACCGTGGTCGGTGGTGACGATGAGCGCCGTGTCCTCCCACATCGCATGGGTGTCCATGTAGTCCATTAGGCGACCGAGTTCATGGTCACACAGTGCCACGGTGGCGCAATAGTTGGCTCGCAGCTCCTCGCATTCGTCCGGCGCTTCCGTCACCCGGGCGTAGGGCGGCCAATCGAGGACCGGACCCCGGTACGCGGTAGGGTAGTCGGCGCGGAACCTGTCGGGCGCAAAGAAGGGCTCGTGCGGATCGAAGGTCTCCACGTGCAGCAGCCAGTCGCGTGCGTTCCGGTTGCAGTCCAGGAACTCGAAACCGGCGTCGAAACACTTGACCGACGGGAAATCAGCATAGTCGCGGATGAACTCTCGGTTGATCATGTACTGCGCGAACTTGTGTCGACGCTGTTCGCTGAACTGAACCGCGTGGTATTGCTCCCTGAAGCGTTGCCAGGGCGGCTCGACCATCGCCTTCCAGGGGTCGCGCTCTTGGCCGCGTACGAACTCGAATGTGTCATAGCGGTTGTGGTACGTGGCACCGCCGTCTTCCCAGTAGTGGTAGTGGTCGGACACCAGATGCGAATAGACACCATTTTTGTGCAGGATCTCTGCGAAGGAATTGTCGAAGGGTTCCAGCGGCCCCCATGCACGGTGCAGGAACGATAGGCGACCGGTGTGCATGTCGCGCCGCGCCGGCATGCAGGGCAGGCTGCCGACATAGTGGTTGTCGAAGCAGACGGCCCGCGCGGCCAGTCGGTCAAAGTGGGGCGTCTTAACGGCCGAGCCGCCGTAACAGCCCAGCGACTTCCGGTTCAGGGAGTCGAAGAGAACGAAGATCGCCTTCATCGGGTGCGCACCACAGCGGGCTCAATCCACCTTGGCACCGGAGACCTTCACCACCTCGGCCCACTTCGTCATCTCGGCACGAAGGAACGCCTCGGTCTCCATAGTCGATATACCGGAGGGCACGATGCCGCCCTTGAGCAGGATCTCACTCACCTCGGGTGTCTTGAGGATACGCGACACCTCGGCCTGGATCTTGTCGACGATGGGCCTGGGCGTGCCGCCGGTCACGAACAACATCTGCCAGGCACTGGCCTCGAAGCCCGGCAGGCCGGACTCAGCCAGTGTCGGCGTGTTGGGGTACTGCGGCAAGCGCTGGGGCGTCGTCACGGCTAGCATGCGCACCTTCCTGGCGTCGATCTGTGTCACAACATGCGACCCGCCGTCGATCGTGAACTGGATATGGCCACCCACCAGGTCGGTCATGGCCTGGATGCCACCCTTGTAGGGTACATGGGCGAACTGGATTCCAGTACGCATCTGAAGCAGTTCGCCACCCAGGTGCGGGATGGTGCCACTGCCACCCGAGCCCAGCGACATTTTGTTGGGGTTCTTCCTGGCGTAGTCCAGGAACTCAGCCACATTGTTGACGGGCAGCGACGGATGCACTACCAGCATGAACGGCACCTTGCCGAGCAGTGTGACGGGTTGGACGGACTCGAAATGCCTGAAGCCGGTGTCCTTGTACAGGGCCGGCGCGGTCGAGATGGCGGCAGCCGCGATCATGATGGTATGGCCATCGGCCGGCGCCTTGGCCAGCAGGGCTGCGCCGATGTTGCCGGCTGCCCCGGGCTTGTTCTCGATCACCACCGGTTGGCCCCAGGCCTCGGATAACTTCTGGCCGATCACGCGCGCCAGGATGTCGCTGGTACCTCCGCCGGCCGGGAAGGGCACGATGAATGTGACCGGCTTGGAGGGGAAGGATCGGGCGTCCTGCCCGAACGCGGCGGCCGTTGCCAGCAGGCCGATCGTCAGGCCGAGTGCCCGCACGAGTCGATGGATGTGCATTGCTTGAGTCTCCTGAAGGGCCTCGGGTGCGCGCGCCGAACGCACAGATTGCCCATATTGTGGAACTACTGCCTGTATAGTGGACGCTTTTGTAGTATAGGCTAACATCCCGCAAATGAGAACCAGCATTCGCCCGACCGCGAAAAGTCCCCATGCCGATGGCACCACCCACTCGGCCCGGCCCGGCAGGCGGGGGCCGCAGGGCACGGCCTCGCTGGCCAAGACCATGGAATTGCTCGACATGATCGGCCTGGCCGAGCAGCCACCCACCTTCATCGAGCTCGCCACCCGTAGTGGCCTGCCGCGCGGCACGCTGCACCGGTTGCTGGCTGCACTAAGCGAACACGGTATGGTCGAGCTGTCGGAGCTGGACCGCCGATACACACCAGGCATTCATCTGCTGACGCTGGCCCAGCGCACCTGGGAGAAGATGGACCTGCGTCGCGCTGCGGCCGAGCCTATCTTGGCGCTGAACGGGCGCACCGGCGAAACCGTGCATCTGGCCACGCTCAGTGGCGACGCAATCGTCTACATCGACAAGGTCGAATGCAACTATCCGCTGCGCCTGCATTCGGCCATCGGCAGACGCGGCCCGATCCACTGCACGGCTGTGGGCAAGGTGATGGCGGCCTACCTCGCTCCAGACGAGCAGCAGGCACTCGTGCACCGGCTCGACCTGCAGCGCCACACGCCCACCACACTGGCCACTCCGGCGGCGCTGCTCAAGGCGCTGAAGCGCATCCATGCCGAAGGTGTTGCCTTCGACTACGAGGAGCATGTGGTGGGCAACCACTGTGTGGCCGCACCGGTGTTCGACTTTCGCGGCCGCTGCGTGGGGGGCGTCAGCATCACGGCCCCGAGGGTACGTGTGAACTCGGCTCAGCTCGAGGGTTTCGCGGACTGGGTTCGGGAAGCCGCCGCCGCCGTTGGCGCGCGTTTGGGTGGCGCTGTGCCGCAACGACCTGCGATGACATGGCAAGGTGGTGCATGACCCGACAGCCATGGACCTGATCGATCCCTCTGCCACGCGCACACTTGGCCGTACCGGATTGCGGGTGTCGCAGCTCGGCTTCGGCTGCTCCACGATGGGCGTTTTGCGGTCCGGCGAGGACGAAGCCACGGCCACCGCGGCGTTGGCGTCGGCCTGGCGAAGTGGTGTGCGTTATTTCGACACCTCCCCCTGGTACGGGCGCGGCCTGTCGGAGCACCGCGCGGGTGCATTCCTGCGCCATGTACCACGCGCCGACTACCTGTTGTCCAGCAAGGTCGGGAGGCTGTTGTCGCCACTGCCTCCGGATGCAATACTCCCGGCGGATACCCTAGCGTTTGTCGCGCGTTTCGACTACTCCTACGACGCCACGCTGCGCTCCCTGGAACACAGCTTGCAACGGCTGGGGCTGTCGCGCATCGACATGCTGATCCTGCACGACCTGAGCCCGCGCTGGCACGGCAAAGCGCTAGATCAGCAGTTCGCGATCGCCATGGACGGTGCCCAACGCGCCTTATGCGAGCTGCGCGCGCAGGGCGTGGTGAAGGCCATCGGTGTGGGTGTGAATGACGCGGATGTGTGTCTGCGCTGTCTTTATGCCGGGGACTTCGATTTTTTCATGCTGGCTGGTCGCCTGACCTTGTTGGACCATGTGGCCGCGTTGCCGCTACTGACCGCTTGCGCACAACGTGGCGTCTCGGTGCTGGCGGCGGCGCCCTTCAATTCCGGCATCCTCGCCACCGGTGCTACTGCATCGGCTCGCTTCTTGTACGCACCGGCTCCGCCCGAGATCACAGCGCGCACACGGGCCATTGCAGCGGTATGCGGCGCCCATGGCGTGCCCCTGGGTGCGGCGGCAATCCAGTTTGCGCTGGGCCACACCGCGGTGGCCAGTGTCGTGGCCAGTTTCGAAAACGCGCAGCAATATGCGCAGGCCTGCGCATGGCTGGCCACACCGATTCCGCCCGCCTGCTGGCACGCGCTACGCGATGCCGGCCTGGTAGGCTGGCACCCGGGACTGGATCAATGAGCGCAGCGCCGGGCCGGTCCTATGGTGCTGGCACCGCGGCCCGCTGGGGGAAGGAGCTGCAGTGAACATCGAGGTATTGATTCCCTGTAGGAATATGCTGGGCGAAAGCCCCCTATGGTGCCCGCGCCGTGAGCGCCTGTACTGGGTCGACATCCGCGCGCCCGCATTGCTGCATTGCGCCGCCGATGGTTCGGACCTGCGGACCTGGCAGATGCCTGAAGAGATTGGAAGTTTTGCGTTCTGCGAGGGCGAGGATTTCCTGCTGGCCCTCAAGACGGGGCTCTACCGCTACACGCCCGCCACCACAGCTTTCAGACGCATCGCCGCGCCGGATGTAAACCTGCCCCACCACCGCTTCAACGAAGGCAAGTGCGATGCCCGGGGCCGTTTCTGGGCCGGCACTATGAACGACCTAGTGCGCGAAGCCACCGGCTCGTTATTCCGCCTCGGGGCTGACCTGCAATGCACACGCATGCGCACTGCCATAGCGGTACCGAATAGCATGGCATGGAGCGTGGACGGAACGACCATGTACTTCGCCGACACCGAACGGCGCGTGATCGATGTCTTCGACTTCGATCTGGATGACGGCCGGATGGGCCAGGCGCGGCCGTTCGCCGATCTGCGCAGCGGAGAGGGTCGGCCCGACGGCGCCACCGTCGATTCTGAAAACTGCCTGTGGAGTGCCGAGGTGGTCAGTGGCCGCGTGGTGAGGTATGCACCTAACGGCCGCGAGATCTCGGCCTGGAAACTCCCTGTTAGCAAGGTCACATCGCTCACTTTCGGTGGCCCCGACCTGCGCACCTTGTACATCACCAGCGGGCGATACAGGTTGTCGGCGCAGGAGTTAGCGACACAACCGCTGGCTGGGGCGCTGTTCGTGCTTCAGGCGCCCGTGGCCGGGCTGCCGGCGTCATGCTTCGCCGGCTGACTCCCATTCGGGTCAGCCACATGCGCCATTACGATCCCGCTTTTGTTGGCCCGTCTGTAAGATTCGTCAAAACCTGCGACATCACCCCAAGATGCTTGGCGATATGCCAAAAATCGCGGCTATCCGAGTTTTTTCACATCGAAATTCTCTAAAACACCTCAATTTCAAGCGTTTCCGGCGGGTCCCACCGATATAGAACCTGAACGGTATCGACCCGCAAGCCGCGTCCACCATAGGAATTTGTCGATGTGGCAGTTTTCGCGCGAATCTTACCGGAGGGCATTGTTGTTGAAATCATTGTTGTCCCGTATGGATGGCAGTCACCACCCCGCCGCGGACGAGGCTGCGCGCCGCGGGTCGGCGCCGGCGTCCATGACGCCGCGCTCGAGGTCATGCCGCACGACGCAGACACCGCCGGCGCGCCACAGCCGCTCGGGCCACATGACAACGTCGTGGCCCAGCGCCGACAGGCCCTCTGCGGTGGGCGCGTCGAACTTGCCTTCCAGGCACAACCGTCCCGGCTGCGCCAGGTGCGGTGAGAAAGAATCGGGGTGGCTGTAGGTGATAAATCTCGGCTTTTCCACAGCGGTCTGCGGGTCCATCCCGAACACGGCCATGTTCAGGATGGCCTGCACGTTGGCCTGTGTCTGGCTGTCGCCGCCCGGGCTGCCGATCGGCATTACCAGCTTGCCAGGCTGGACCAACATGGCAGGGCTGGGTGTCAGGCGCGGACGCTTGCCTGCGGCAACGCTGGACGCATGTCCGGCCCGCCCCCAGGACTGCGAGCCGCGCGAAGAGGGCGCGAGACCTGTTCCCGGAATGACGATGGTGTCGCTGCACACGTCGCTGGGCGCGATGCAGATGGAATTGCCCTGGCTGTCCACCACCGTGACGCAGGAAGTGTCGAACGGACCCTGCGATTCACCCACAGCGCCTGCCGGCGAAGCCGGATGACCGCGGCCGGCCGGCGGCAGGCCCGGCCAGGCGCGGTCCGGATCGATGCGCTGCCTGCGCTCCTGCGCATAGTCCGTGCCCAGCAGCCAGTCCAGCGGCTGGTCCTGGAAACCCGGGTCGCCGTAGTACGCCTCGCGGTCCGCAAACACCAGTTTCAATGTTTCCGCTACATGGTGGACATAGGCGATGCTGTTGTGTTTCATCTCGCGCAGACAAAGCGTGTCCAGGATGTTCAGCGCCTGTCCGAGCGTGGGGCCCTGGCACCAGAAACCACAGGAGTACACCTGCATGCCTGCAAAGCGGGTCTGGACAGCCGGCTCCAGGCGCACGCGAAACGCCGCCATGTCCTGCATCGTCAGGAGGCCTCCGTTGTCCGCATGAAAGGAGGTGATGGTGCGCGCCAGGTCGCCCTTGTAGAAAGCTTCATGCACGGCCTGCAGCCCGCGCTCCCTGTCGCCGCCTTTTGCCAGCGCCGCCCTTTCTTCATCGATCATGTAGCGCAGGCTGGCAGCGAGGTCGCGCTGGATGAACATCCCGCCCACCGGCGTCACCTCGCCGCCCGGCAGGTAAAGCTGCGTGTTGGACGGCCAGCGCTCGAGCTTGGGTTTGACCATCTGCAACTGCTCATGCATGAAGGGGTACATCACAAAGCCTTCACGCGCAAAACGCTCGGCAAAGCCTGCGCACTCGCCAAAGGACATGGTGCCAAAGCGCGACAGCGCCTCCACGTGCGCGGCAGGGGCCGCCGGGATCACAGTGCGCAGCAGGCCGTCTGGGATCATGCCCTGGTGCTTCTCCTCGAACAGCGAACACGACGCAGCAGCTGGCCAGACGCCCAATCCGTCGATGGTGACCATGCGCTCTTCCTGCGCCAGCCAGATGATCATGGGAGCAACGCCAGCAATGTTTACCTGGTCGCTGCAGACCACGCCTAGAACCAGAGCGGCTGCGACACCGGCGTCCACTGCATTTCCACCCGCCTCCAGGATCTGGAAGGCGGCCTGCGTCGCCAGGTAGTGGCCCGTCGACACGCAATGGCGCCGTGCGGAGATGACCGCGCGGCCTGCTGAGTAAGCGCTGGCCACCGAGCTGCCGGATTGGGAGATGGAATCGACAGACATGGAGCCTTCAGAAAAAATATTTCTTGGAGAAATTTCTCTAGGGATGCTCTGAATAACCCGCCCCTAAATCGGGTAGCGGCTATCCAGTTGTCAGATCGTGGAATTTCGACTGCAAATCTTTGAAGCCACACCGTTTTCCTTGGCTCTTTGGCGCTCCGGCACCGCTTCGCCGGCCCCAAGCCCTGATTTTGGGCGCACTCATGCCCCCGCACCTATCAATTTGTGCCGCACCATCCACAGGTTGGAGAGCGCAAACAAGGTCTTGAGGTGCGCCGTGTTCTTTGCTAGCCCCCGGTAGCGCACCTTCACAAAGCCGAACTGGCGCTTGATCACTCTAAAAGGGTGCTCCACTTTGGCCCGAATTGC
>CAJAXU010000683.1 GCA_903948045.1 uncultured beta proteobacterium
ATGGCTTCGCCGCGCACAATGGGCGCAGCACCATTGGGGTAGTAGGCCAGCATGTCGGCCCCCTGCCATCGGCCCGAGAAGTGGAAGGGCATGAAGACCGTGTCGGGCCCGACGCGCTCGGTCACCATCGCCTGCACGTTCAAGCGCGCACCGGTGGGTGTGGAGACCCAGGCCCGCTCGCCGTTGCGAATGCCTTTGTCGGCCGCCACCTTGGGGTTGATCTCGATGAACATCTCCTGCTGCAGCTCGGCCAGCCAGGGGTTGGAGCGGGTTTCTTCACCGCCGCCCTCGTACTCAACCAAGCGGCCCGAGGTCATGACCAGCGGGAACTTCTCGTGCACCTTGTCGGCGATGTTTTTGTCCTGGATGGTCTTGAACAGCGTGGGCAGGCGCCAGAAAGCCTTTTTATCGTCGTGCGTCGGGTACTTGGCCTGCAGGTCGGCCCGGTTGCCATACAGCGGCTCGCGGTGCTGCGGAATGGCATCGGGGAAGTTCCAGACCACGGCGCGCGCCTTGGCGTTGCCGAAAGGGTGACAACCGTGGCCCTTCATGAAAACGCGGATCATGCCGCCCGATGAATCGGTCTTCCAGTTCTTGCCTTCGGCCGCAGCTTTTTCGGGCTCAGTGAGTTCGTCCCACCAGCCCAGCTTCTTGAGTAGCACGTGGTCCAGCTCGGGGTAGCCGGTGGTGATGTCGGCGCCCAGGGAATGGGAGCCGTCTTCGGCCAGCAGGCTCTTGCCCTCGCGCTCCACGCCAAAGTTGGCGCGGAAGTTGCCCCCACCGTCCATCACGTGCTTGGAGGTGTCGTACAGGTTGGGCGAGCCCGGGTGCTTGAGCGCCGGCGTGCCCCAGCAGGGCCAGGGCAGGCCAAAGTAGTCACCCGTGAAGTCGTAGCCGGTTTCCTTGTCGGTGCCGCCCTTGGCCTTGAGCGTCTTGACATCAAACAGGTGCATGTTGCGCATGTGCGCCTTCAGCCGCTCCGGGCTTTGGCCGGTGTAACCGATGGTCCAGACGCAGCTGTTGATCTCGCGCAGGATGTCTTCGGGCACGGGCTCGTCCATGCCCTTGACCTTTTGCATCTTGTAGTTTTTGGACAGCTCTTTGCCAAAGCCCAGGCGGTCGGCAAACTGCTGCATGATCATGTGGTCGCTGCGGCTCTCCCACAGCGGCTCGATCACTTTCTCGCGCCATTGCAACGAGCGGTTGGAGGCGGTGCAGGAGCCACTGGTTTCAAACTGGGTGGCAGCCGGCAGCAGGTACACCGCGCGGTTGGGGTTCAGGTCTTCCGGTTTGCCAGGCATGGCTGCCATGGCAGCGGTGGCCGATGGGTACGGGTCGACCACCACCAGCAGGTCGAGCTTGTCCATGGCCCGCTTCATCTCCAGGCCGCGCGTTTGCGAGTTGGGCGCATGGCCCCAGAAAAACACACCGCGCAGGTTGGAGTCCTGGTCGATCAGCTCGTTTTTCTCCAGCACGCCGTCGATCCAGCGCGACACCGTCATGCCGGGCTTGCTCATCATGGCCGGCGAGGCGAACTGCTTTTTGATCCACTCAAAATCGACGCCCCAGGCCTTGGCGAAGTGCTTCCAAGAGCCCTCCACAATGCCGTAGTAGCCAGGCAGCGAGTCGGGGTTGGGGCCAACATCGGTCGCGCCCTGCACGTTGTCGTGGCCGCGGAAGATGTTGGTGCCGCCGCCCGATTTGCCGACGTTGCCCAGCGCCAACTGCAGGATGCAGGAGGCGCGCACCATGGCGTTGCCGGTGGTGTGCTGGGTCTGGCCCATGCACCACACGATGGTGCCAGGCCGGCTCTCGTGCAGCATCGTGGCGACCTTGATCATCTGCGCCTCGGTCACGCCGCAGGCTTCTTCCACCTTGTCTGGCGTCCACTTGCTCATGACGTCTTCACGCACCTTGTCCATGCCGTAGACGCGGTCGTTGATGTACTGCTTGTCTTCCCAGCCATTTTTGAAGATGTGGTGCAGCAGGCCGAACAGGAAGGGGATGTCGGAGCCAGAGCGGATGCGCACGAACTCGTCGGCACGGGCGGCGGTGCGGGTGAAGCGCGGGTCCACCACAATCATCTTGGTGCCGTTGTCCTTCGCGTGCAGCATGTGCAACAAGCTGACCGGGTGCGCCTCGGCGGCATTGGAGCCGATGTACAAGGCGACCTTGCTGTTCTGCATGTCGTTGTACGAGTTGGTCATGGCGCCATAACCCCAGGTGTTGGCCACACCTGCCACCGTGGTGGAGTGGCAGATCCGGGCCTGGTGGTCACAGTTGTTGCTGCCCCAGAAGCTGACGAACTTGCGCAGCAGGTAAGCCTGCTCGTTGTTGTGCTTGCTCGAGCCCACCCAGTAAATCGAGTCTGGGCCGCTGGCCTTGCGCAGCTCGAGCAGCTTGGCGCTGATCTCGGTCAAGGCGGTGTCCCAGCTGATGCGCTCGTATTTGCCGTTCACCAGCTTCATCGGGTAGCGCAGGCGGAACTCGCCGTGGCCGTGCTCGCGCAGGGCAGCGCCCTTGGCGCAATGGGCGCCGAGGTTGATCGGCGAGTCAAACACTGGCTCTTGGCGGACCCAGACGCCGTTTTCGACCACCGCATCCACCGCACAGCCAACCGAGCAGTGGGTGCATACCGTGCGCTTGACCTCGATCTTGCCGTCACCCACGGCCACGGCCGCGCCGGCCGCGTGGGATTTTTTGACCAGCGTCAGGCCAGAGGCGGCGATGCCGACGCCAACGCCCAAGCCGGAGCGGCGCAAGAACATGCGCCGGTCCATGGTGGGCAGCGCCTGCGACAAGCCGCGGCGCAGGCTGTGCACGAAGGGGGAACGGGCCGGGCTGTCGGCGGTGGCAACTTTTTTGGTCAGCAACATGGGGTTCTCCAAAAACCGCTCAGACCCGGGTGGTCTGGTAATAACGCTTGACGTGCTCGCTGAGCGAGTAGCCGCCGCCTTTTTCAGGCGCCGGTTTGGGCGCAGCCGCAACCACAGCGGGCGCGGGCGTCTTGATCAGGCTGGCCGACGCCGCCACCGCACCAGCGGCGGAAGCAGTCAGGAAAAAGCTGCGGCGTGAGCCTTTGGCAGGGCTGTCGGACATGGTGATCTCCTGATGGTGCGCAAGACTATGCAGAGGTTTGCATAGCCCTGTTTGACTTTAGCTGAAAGAACTGCACTGCGGCGGATTATTCAGTCAACCTAGGGTAATTACCAATACACCGCAGGCTGATCGACCCACACTCAGTCCAGCATGTCAAAGCCTTGCGCCTCCACGTCCATGAAGGCGCGGGTCAGGCCGGCCAGCGCAGCATAAAAGCGCGCCCTGGGGTGTTGCTCGATGTCGCCACACATCCTGGCCACCCAGGGCTGCAGGTGCTGGCTGAAAAACGCACGCTGGCGCGTCAGGTTGGCCACCGCCACATCGTCCCCGGCGATCAGGTAGCGCATTACCTCGCACAGGCAGGCCACATGGTCTTCGGTCTCGGACATGGCGTCGTCCCGTGCCAGCCCGAGTGCGGCCAGGTCGGTGCGCAGGCGCGCCAGCGGCTTTTCGTTGAGAAAGCCGCTCAAAAAATGCGAGCCATACAAATAGACTTCGGGCTTGCCAATGCCACCAAACAGGGCGTCGAACTCCTGCGCGATGGCCCCGTCGGGCAGGCTGCGCGCCAACCCAACCAGCACGCGCCAGGGTTCTTCCAGCAAGGCGCCCGCCGCCGGTGCCTCGGTGGCGGCGGCGCGCAGCTGGGCCAGCAGGTCCGGGCTGGGCGCTGCGTAGTACAGCAGGGCCAGCACGCCGTACAACTCGGCGCGGGCGGTTTCTTCGTCCAGCGCGCTGCTGGTGGGGGGGGCGTGGAGCGTCATGGTCAGAGGTCGGTGATGCGGGTTTCGTTGCTGGCCGAGTGCAGGTCGATCACCCGGCAGTCGCCGCACATCTTCAGCCGCTCCAGCGCGGCACCCTGGAACATGCTGTGGCCGGCCAGCTTGCCCAGCATGGCCTCGACCGCTTTCAGCGTGCCAAAAGGTTTGCTGCAGCGGATGCAGGCATAGGGTTTCATCTCGTTGAGCAGTACCGGCTCGTTGCGCTGCGGCGCCAGGTTCAACTGCGGCAGCAAGGTCAGTGACTTTTCCGGGCAGGTGATGACGCACAGGCCGCATTGCACACAGTTTTTCTCAATGAAACGCAGCTGCGGCGCCAGCGGGTTGTCCTGCAGGGCGCTGGCCGGGCAGGCGCTGACACAGCTCAGGCACAGGGTGCAGGTGTCTTTGTTGAGGGTCAGGGCGCCCAGCGGCGAGCCGGCCGCCGGCAGCGCAATCACGCCGGCGCGGGTGGAGGCCTGTGCCATCAGGTGGTCCAGGGCCAGGCCCAGGGTGGCGCGTTTGTCGGCCTGCACCGCAAAACCGGCACTGCGCGCCACGCCCTGCGCCGGCGGCGCCTGCAGCGCCCGGTCCAGAGCGGCCAGGTCGCGCGCATCGCGTGCCTCCAGCAAGCGCAGGTGTTCGCCGGCAAAGCCCAAGCCGGTCAGAATGGCCTGCGCCACGGCGATCTGCTCTTGCAGCGCCTGCCGGTACTGCGGCGCTTCTTCCTCGGTCAGCAATATCCAGACCTGCGAGGCGCCGTAGGCAATGGCGGTCAGCCACAGCTCCAGCCCGGTGGAGGCGGTGTGCCACATCGACAGCGGCAGCACCCGGGCTGGCACGCCGCGCGTGCCGTCGCGCTGGCCGCGCTCAAGTTGTGCGGCGCGGCCCAGATCGCCCAGCAGCCGTGCCCCGCCCTGCTGGCTGTGCAAGAGCACAGCGGCGTTTTTGCCGCCACTGCGGGCATAGGTGCCAAGCAGGGTCTTGAGCTTGACGCCCTGCTCGCTGGCACGCGGGTAAGCAAAACTTAAGGCGCCGCTGGGGCAGACCGTGCTGCAGGCGCCGCAGCCCACGCAGAGCTGGGGGTTGACCTTGATCTGCTGGCGGCTGCGATCGCTGCTGATGGCCGAGGCCGAACAGACGTCGATACAGGCCTGGCAGCCCACTTTTTCATTGCGGCTGTGGGCGCAGAGCCGGGCCTGGTAGCCAAAAAACTTGGGCTTCTCAAATTCGCCCACCAGGTTGCGCAGCTGCAGCAGCGCGGCTGCGTTGCGGTCGTGCCAACGCAGATAGCCCTGTGGCAGCGCGTGCTGGCTGAAGGCCGGCGTGGCACGCAGGTCCAGCACCAGGTCAAAACGCTCGGTCTGCGCTTCCGGCTCGCGCGTGAAATCAATCGCGCCCGCCACCTGGCAGACCTTGACGCAGGCCCTGTGCGACTGGCAGGCGGCCAGGTCAATTTGGTAGTCCAGCCCGATCGCGTCTTCCGGGCAGGCGCTGATGCAGGCGTTGCAGCGGGTGCACAGGTCCAGGTCAATCGGGTTGTTGCGCAGCCAGGTCAGCTCGAAAGCGCCCAGCCAGCCGGTCAGCGACTGGATTTGGCCGCCCAGCACCGGGTAGCGCCGCTCTTGCTGCGCGCCGGTCATGTCACCGCCCTGAGTGAACAGCGTGATGTCGAGCTCCGGTCCCAGCAGCTCGGCCGCCTGCTCGGCGGCGCCCAGCGCGCCAATGATGAGCAGTCGGCCGGTACTCTGGTAACTGACCGTGGCCACCGGCTCGGGCTCGCTCAGGTGGGCCACCGCCAGCAGCGCGGCGATCTTGGGGCTGGCGTCACGGGCGTCACGGCTCCAACCGCCAGTTTCGCGGATGTTGACAAAACGGATCGGCGCCTGCGCACCGGCCGTCTGGCTGGCCAGTTCGCCAAACAGGCGCGACTCCTGGGTGCAGGCCACCACCAGGTCCTCGCCCGTGCCCAGCGCCTTGACAAAAGCACCGGCCTCGCGCCGGCACAGGCTGCTATGCAGCGTCAGCGTCTCGTTGAGCGCCGCCCCCAGGCTCGCCTTGTCCAGCGGCATGGTTTGGTTGCAGTCGCAAATCAGTGTGGTCATGGTCGGGCTCAGGTGGCTGGGGCGGGGCGGCCTCATTGTCGTCGTCAAACAACTTCAAAAACTGGGCGCTGGCCATCTGGCGCAACATGGCCGCCGGCAGCGGGTCGGGCTGGGAATAGTCATCGATGTAGGTGTCGAGCCGGTCCATCACATTGAACTGCGGGTCGGCGAACAGCTTTTTCATGGCGGCGTTGCGCACCTCTGGGGTTACATCGCGCGCCATGAAGGGCCGAAAATCAGACGCGGGCGTGAGCCGGCTGGCATCGTCCAGGCTGGGCGGCGGTGGGGCGGGCTCGGGCGCTGGTGGGCTCTGCGCCGGGCCTTGCGCCGTGACCGGCGCCTCGGGGCTGGCCGCCGGGTTGGCAGGCGTCAGTGGCGGCGCTGTCCCGGCCGGTGCGGCGCTGGGAGGGGCCGGCGGCTCCTCCAGCGGCAGGCCGGCGCGCTGCGCCTGCTTGCGCTGCGACCAGCGACCCAGAAACCCGTCAGCCATGGCCGCCGCCGCGGTTTTTCTCGGTGCTGATGGAGGCGGGGTTGCCAAAGCGGTCGGTCAGCGAGCGAAAGCTCTCGGGCCGCTTGCGCCGCTTGGGCTCGGCCACATGGTGCTCGGCCACAAAGGCACGCAGCCAGTCCACCACGCCAGCCGGCGCCGGCACCTGCTCCACGGTTTCCTGCGCATCGAGCCAGCGCCCGGCGTCGTGGTAGCTCAGGCTCACCGCCACCGGGCGCGCGGGTGGGCCAACGTCACCTTCATCGGCGTCCTCGCCCTCGCGCATGCGCCACAGCACGAAGAAGCCCGGCGCATCGGTGCTGGTGTTGAGGTAATAGCCCTCGGCGTCGTCCTGGAACAGCTCGACCGTGAAGCCCGGGTGCAGCCAGCGTTCTTCGTTGTCGTTGCGATACAGCAACCGGGGCAGCAGGCCAAAGCCCTCCTCCTGCGGCACCACATCGGCCAGTACCCAGCGCCACGGTTGCCAGCGGCTCATCGGGCCTTCAATGCGCTCCCGGCGCATCACGACAGCGACGGTGATGGCGGGACGCGGAGGGGTGTGCATGGCTGGCACTGTAACGGATTGGCAAGACCACCTGAGCGTTGGGGAAGCGGCGTGGTGCGAGCCAGCCCGAGCCATCAATTGGCTTTTCTCTTCGCACACCCCATCGGTCGCACCTCTAAATTTGCTGAAGCCGGGGTACCACTTGGGCGACCCACATGCAGTTGAAGCAACAACCAACAACAGTTGTTGCAAGCCATTTGCAGTGCCTTACACACACTTTCCGAGGTCATCGATTTAATTGGACGCATGCCTTTCAAGCTTGAAATTATTCCCACTTGGGTCAGCAGCTGTCGTCCCCACCGGGGATCGCGTTGAATGGTTCTCACCACTCCACCGATCAGCTCTTGGCAAGCGGCTCCGCTCAGCGATTGGCATCAAAAAAGGAAACTAATGTTTGATTCTGCGGTGACGATCAAACCACAGTACATGGCCAACGTCCGAGACCGCACCGAAGGCGCATTACCGACGGACCTGAGTCTCGCCGACACGCCCGAACCTGACTGCATATCGACTATAGGGGCGCGCGTCACGGCGAAAAGGCAGCGTCTTGGCATGCGCCGTCTGCCAAGCTCTCGGTTGCCGTCGAAATCCATCGCTGGGAAGATGGCAGCACTCTTCGCTGTGCTGGTTTGCCTATCGTGGTGGTGGAGCCCCGCACTAATGGCTCAAACGCTTCAACCCAATCGAAGCGCCTTCAGCGCTGGGCCACTTGGCAGCAGCCTGGCGGAAGTTGCCGCTGGGGCGAGCAACCCAGCACCGCCGGCCGCGCCACCATCACCTAGCGCCGCCTTCGCTGCTGCGGCAGCGGGCGACCAAACGGCTGTCACTAAGGCAGATCCGGTGCCGGCGACGGTAGCGCTCCCACCCTTGGCCACGACCCAGTTTTCCGACTTTGTGCATGAGACGACAGGCCGATCTGTACCCCTTTTTGGCTACAACCTGTTCGGCACCAGCAGTTTTCCCGCTCTTCACGACATCCCCGTACCGGCAGACTACGTTTTAGGCCCAGGCGACGACATCAAGATCAAGATTTGGGGCTCGCTGGACGCCAGCTTGGCCCTGACCATCGACCGAAATGGTCAGATCAATATTCCCAAATCTGGACCCCTGACAGTGGCGGGCAACCGTGCCGATCGGCTGGAGCAGCTGCTCAAAAGCCATCTCGGTCGCGTTTACAACAACTTTCAACTCAGCGCCACGCTCGGGCGACTGCGCTCAATTCAGGTCTTTGTCGTAGGCCAAGCTCGAAAACCAGGCGTCTACACAGTCTCAAGTTTGTCCACGTTGATCAGTGCTCTGTTTGAAAGTGGTGGGCCTACAGCCAGTGGGAGCATGCGCCAAATTCGACTGATGCGGGCGGGCAAGGCTTTCGCCATGCTTGACCTGTACAAATTCATCATGAAAGGCGACACGAGCGCAGACATGCGTTTACTGTCTGGCGACGTCATCGTCATACCCCCCGCTGGCCCACGGGTGGCCTTGCTGGGCGCATTGGATAACCCGGCCATCTACGAACTTACTGACTCAAGCGAAACGATCGAAAGCTTGCTCGACTACAGCGGCCGGCAGCATGTTTTGGCGTCTCCCCACAAAGTCTTAGTGGAGCGAATCAACCCTTTTAAGGGTAAAGCCCCGCGCCAGGTGGAAGAGCGATCACTGAACGCCGAGGGCCTCGCGTCCACTGTAGGCAATGGCGATGTGGTGACACTTTTCAAAATCAGTCCTGAATTTGGCAACGCCATCACCTTGAGAGGGAACGTCGCAGCACCGCTCCGCTACGCATTTCGTCCCGGCATGAAGGTATCCGATCTGATCCCTGAAGTGGGGGCTCTGATACAGCCCGACTACTACACCCGAAAAAACATCATGGTGCAACACGAGTCCGGCAGAGCAATCTCTGGGGAGAGGGTCATTAGCGAGGTTCAGAACCTGGTTGACGAAATTAATTGGGACTATGCAGCTATCGAACGGCTGGACCCCAAGGAAATACGCACCCAGCTGATCCCCTTCAACCTTGGTAAGGCGATCAAGGAGCATGACCCGCAGCACGACCTAAACCTGCAACCCGGCGATGTTGTGACTGTATTCAATATACGAGACCTGCCAGTTTCGCTGGACAGGCGCACTCAGTTCGTCCGTATAGGTGGGGAAGTGATGGTACCGGGGGTCTATCAAATTCAGCCAGGGGAGACATTGGCTCAACTAATTAGACGGGTCGGCGGCTTCAGCAGCCACGCTTTTCCTTATGGCATGGTCTTTACGCGGGAATCCACTCGAGTACAACAGCAGGACAACCTAAATAAATCAATTCGTCGGCTGGAGACGGAAATCAACGCCCAGATCGCATCCAACTTGCAGAATGTCACAGACGGCGACAAGGGTTCGAATGTTCAGGCGCAGATCGCCGGCCAAAAAATTCTATTGGAACGCCTCAAGGGATTCAAGGCCAGCGGGCGGATTGCGTTAGAACTAGACTCAAAAAACCCACTGCCGCCCAACATAGTGATGGAAGACGGTGATCAACTCATCGTGCCGCATCGACCGAGCTTCGTCGGCGTATTTGGTGAGGTTTTGGCCGACAGTTCCTTTATACACAGCCCTGGCCTAACTGTTTCAGACTACTTGACCAAGGCCGGCCTGACGCGCGATGCTGACTTGGACAACATCATGCTGGTACGCGCTGATGGCACCGCAGAGACCAGTCAACGCCGCACAATTTTCAAGGCAAGCCTTACCGGCAAGCAGCTATACCCAGGCGACTCCATATTTGTGCCTGGGGTCATTGACCGCCGAACCGCGTACAGCCAGTTCATTCAGGGAGCCAAGGACTGGACCAGCATCCTTTCTCAATTTGGTTTGGGTGTCGCCGCACTGAAAACCATCGGCAGCATTCGCTGAAGCCGTCTATGACAACAATTGAAACTGCCGGCAGTGCGCCGATGCAAAAGGATTCGCTGAGCCTGATCGAGGTGTTTGATCTGACCTTCAATCACCTTCGCCTGCTGCTGCTGGGTCCATTGCTGGTTGGTTTGTCTGCTCTAGCGATCAGCTATACCTTCACGCCTATCTTTACTGCCACGACCAAATTCCTCCCCCCGCAGCAGCAACAAGGTGCCGCCGCAATGATGCTGCAAAGTCTCGGTGCGCTGGGGGGTCTGGCTGGTGCTAGCAGCGGCCTCAAAAATCCCGCTGATCAATATGTCGCATTCTTGAAAAGTCGGAGTTTGCAGGACGCATTGATTGATCGTTTCAATTTGAAAGAACGCTACGACGAGAAGTTCCGGCAAGACACACGAAAAACCCTTGACGCGAACTCTGCCATTACCAGCGGCAAGGATGGCCTGATCACCGTTGAGGTTGACGATCCGGACCCACAGGTGGCGGCAAACATCGCCAATGGCTACGTGGAAGAGCTCGCCAAGCTGGTCCACCGATTGGCCCTAACCGAAGCCCAACACAGACGCATTTTTTTTGAGGCGCAGCTGACCGAAACCAAGGACAAACTCGCTAACGCCGAGCAGGCCCTCAGAGTCAGTGGCGTCAATAGTTCAGTCGTCAAGGCCACCGGGATGGCAGTTGCCCGAATTGCCCAATTGCAGGCCCAAGTCGCCGCTCAGGAACTCAAACTGGCCAGTATGCGCGGCTACTTGAACGAGTCCGCTGGCGATTTCAAGCAAGCACAGACCGAACTGGCTGCTATGCGCAGTCAACTGGCCAGCGCCGATAAAGATGAGCCTGTCGCCATCCGGGGAGGCGAGTATTTGGCGAGATTCCGGGACGTCAGATACTTTGAGACGCTGTTTGAGCTCTTCGCCAAACAATTCGAACTGGCCAAGATCGACGAAGCCCGTGAGGGCGCTGTCATCCAAGTGCTAGACACCGCGCTACCGCCTGAGCGTAAAAGTAAGCCAAAAAGGCTGATGGTTGCGCTCATCAGCGCTCTCGCGGCAGGCTTGTTGCTGTTGATTTTTGTGTATGCGCGGGATACCCACGAATTTGCGGCGCAGTCATCCCATGCAGGCACCAAGCTCAAAAAATTAGCAACTTCCTGGAGGCGAACCTTTGGACGCTTTTAATCTGCTGATCGCCTTCGCGAGCACCTTTGGGGCAAGCCTGCTGTTGGTCATGACTCGCCGCTGGCATGGCCGCTTCAGCCTAGACAGCAACCATGGCATCCAAAAGTTGCATACCCAACCAACACCCCGGATCGGCGGAGTTTCAGTGCTGCTAGGGCTGTTGGCCGCTTACGGCGTCGCGACCGAAGGCGTACAACTTCTTCTGGCACCTATGTTGGCGGCCGCAATACCGGCTTTCTCGCTCGGACTACTTGAAGACCTGACAAAAAAAATCGGCGTCATGTCACGACTGATAGCCACGATGCTAAGTGGCGTCCTCGCATGGCAATTCACAGGTGTCGCCATGCAAAACACAGGCGTCCCACCAATTGACTGGCTCCTGGGTTTCTTGCCTATGGCTGTCGTTTTCACTGCCTTCGCCGTTGGTGGCGTGGCCAATGCGGTGAATATCATCGACGGCTTTAATGGCTTAGCCGCGGGCACCGTCGCCATCATGGCCGGCGCAATGGGCATGATCGCCCTTCACGTGCAAGATCCAAATCTAGCCTCCGTCTGCTTCCTTGTCGCAGCCATAGCACTTGGCTTTGGTGTCATCAACTGGCCTCTAGGCAAGCTATTTTTGGGCGATGGCGGCGCTTACCTTCTCGGCTTCTTGGTAGCTTGGTTGGCAGTACTGCTACCGATGCGCCACCCGAACCTGAATGCGTTGGCAACCATGATGGTCTGTGCCTATCCCGTCCTGGAGGTTGGCTTTTCCGTGCGCCGGCGCATGCGGCGAATAGGCCATCATCCGGGGCAGGCTGACCGGGCGCATTTACACCACTTCATACACCGTCGCTTGGTTCGTCCGGCCTTTCCGCGGCTACGCGGCACCTTGCAGAACGGCCTGACTAGCCTGCCTTGTTGGGCCATCGCCGCCCTGCCAGCCACCTGGGGTGTGCTCTTCGCGCAGCACACGCCAATGTTGTTGCTGGGTCTCGGACTAGCCGTATTCGGCTACGCCGCGGTTTACGCACGTCTGACTCAATTCGGTTGGTGCTTCCAGGCACTCACTCTCAAAAGCAAAGTCCCCCTCACATCCATCGAAACACACACATGATTTCACTTGACAACATCAGATTGGCAGTCATCGGCTTGGGCTACGTCGGGCTCCCACTGGCTATTGAGTTTGGCAAAAGACGTCCTGTCGTCGGTTTTGACATCAATCCGATCCGCATCAGCCAGCTTCGAGCTGGGGTTGACACCACGTTGGAGGTAGTGCCGTCCGAAATTAAGTGCGCCAGCAAGCTCAAGTTCAGTACCGAAGTCGAAGACTTGCAGTCATGCAATTGCTTCATCGTGACAGTTCCCACACCAATCGATCAACACAAACAACCGGATCTATCACCTTTGCTCAAAGCCAGTCAAGTCGTCGGTCAGTTGTTGAAGCCAGGAGACATAGTCATTTATGAATCTACCGTTTATCCGGGCTGCACGGAGGACGACTGTGTACCTGTTTTGGAAAAATTTTCCGGTCTCAAATTCAATGTTGATTTCTTTTGCGGCTATAGCCCAGAGCGCATCAATCCTGGCGATAAGGAACACCGGATAACCACGATCAAGAAAGTGACATCTGGCTCAACGCCACTGGCCGCTGGCCTGGTGGACTCCCTGTACAAGCAAATCATCACTGCGGGAACACACCAGGCATCGAGTATCCGTGTGGCGGAAGCGGCGAAGGTGATTGAAAACACACAGCGTGACGTGAATATTGCACTGATCAATGAACTGGCGCTTATTTTCAACCGCATGGGCATTGATACACAGTCCGTTTTGGAAGCTGCAGGCAGTAAATGGAATTTTCTGCCTTTCAGGCCAGGGCTAGTGGGCGGTCACTGCATTGGCGTAGACCCTTATTACCTGACGCATAAAGCTGAATCCATTGGTTATCACCCTCAAATTATCCTTGCTGGTCGCCGATTGAATGACAGCATGGGAAATTATGTGGTGACTCAATTGGTGAAGGCACTGACCCAGCGCCGAATTCACGTGCGTGGAGCTCGGGTACTGGTAATGGGATTCACTTTTAAGGAGAATTGTCCGGACCTTCGCAACACTCGGGTCGTCGATATTGTGAGGGAATTGGCCGAGTTCAATATGGTGGCTGATGTATTCGACCCCTGGGTCGTAGCGCAAGAAGCTATGCATGAATACGAGATCAAGCCCGTCCAGCAACCGGATCACGGCGTATATGACGCGATCATCCTTGCAGTTGCGCACCATCAGTTTCAAGCCATGGGAGAGGTCGCGATTCGGGCATTTGGCAAACCCGAGCATGTTTTGTACGACCTGAAATACATACTCTCCATGTCAGAAAGCGACATCCGTCTATGAGAGTCTACGAAAACGTTCAGTCATGCTTGGTCGCACAGCCCAAAGTATGGTCGATTTCGGGTGTGGCTGGTTTTATTGGCAGCCATCTGCTAGAAGCCCTGTTGAAACTTAATCAACGCGTGGTCGGTCTCGACAATTTCGCGACTGGCTATCAACGCAACCTGGACGAAGTCCGTTCACTCGTCAGCGATAAGCAGTGGCAAAACTTTCAGTTTATTCAAGGTGACATCCGAGATGCGGCGGATTGCAGCCGAGCCATGTCTTGGGAGAACCGAAACCCGTCAGATAGCATGGAACTGAAATTTTCAGCCTGCAAAGTCGACTACGTTCTGCATCAGGCAGCCCTGGGCAGCGTTCCACGCAGCATACAGGACCCCATCGCCACCAATAGCGCTAACGTGACAGGTTTCCTGAATATGCTTGTAGCGGCAAGAGACGCCGGTGTGCGTCGCTTTATCTATGCAGCCAGTAGCAGCGCCTATGGTGATCACCCGGACCTGCCCAAAGTTGAAAATGTTATCGGAAAGCCGCTCAGTCCCTATGCGGTAACGAAATATGTTAACGAGCTGTATGCCAGCGTCTTTGCCAAGACCTATAGTCTGCCAAGTGCTGGGCTTCGATATTTCAACGTTTTCGGACCTCGTCAGGATCCTAGCGGTGCCTACGCTGCCGTTATCCCTCGCTGGATTGACAATATGATCCACGGTGAGCCAATCTATATCAATGGAGATGGGCTGAGCAGCCGCGATTTTTGCTATGTAAATAATGTTGTACAAGCTAATATTTTAGCGGCGACCATTGACGAGGCAGGTGCAGAGGCTGGGGCAACGGTTAACCATCTAAATCGCAGCTCGGCCGAGGTTTACAACATTGCGGTAGGCCAACGCACTACCCTGAATGAGCTTCATGCCCTGTTGCGCAATAGGTTGCTGCCGTTCCACCCTCATTTACAGGACGCACAGCCAAGGCATCGCGATTTCCGTGCAGGCGATGTGGCCCACAGCCTAGCCGACATCGGCAAAGCCAAGGAATTGTTGGGTTACCAGCCGACACAGTGCGTTGAACAGGGTCTGGCCTTGGCAATGCCTTGGTACATCAGCCAGTCAAAGTGTTGATCCGCAACAGCGTGCATTATGGGCTGGCGATTGGTTTGCCCGGCCTGATGAACTTTGCTGGCTTGATGCTCTTCACTCATTTGCTGACAGCTGCGGAATTTGGTCATTATGCGCTGGCACTGGCCGGTCTCAACCTGGCTCATGTGGTGGGGTTTCAATGGCTGCAAATGGTGGTTGCCAGATTTCTTCCAACAACTTCGGGTGACCCGCAACGGGTGATACGAAATGTTTTCGCCATCTTCTTGGCACTTGGCCTTGTCGTCATGATCGTAGGGGTTTCGGCGGCGCTTTTTTGGCAGGACTCGTCTTGGCAGCTGTTGATTGCCTTGGCCGTGCCGCTGGCTTTGGTTCAAGCCTGGATGCAGCTCAATCTCACGTTGGCCAGCACCCAGCTTGCGCCCAGCCGGTACGGTCAACTGCTGGGCGCCAAGAGCTTAGTGGCAGTGTCGTTGGGAGGCTACCTCGCTTGGTCGGGTTGGGGCGCATCAGCGCCCCTACTGGGCCTGCTGGGGGGTGGGGTATTGGCCAGCTTGATGTTTGGGAGGACTCCATGGATCGGTATCCACCCACGTTGCCCGACACGTCCGGAGTTGACAGAGTATGTGTCTTATGGATTGCCGTTGACCATCACATTCGTGCTTGGCTGGGTGATTTCTGCCTCGGACCGGGTTTTGCTGGCATGGTTGGACAGCGAAACGGCTACCGGAGTTTATGCAGCTGGGTACGACCTGGCCCAGCAAAGCCTGGGTCTGTTACTCAGCATCGTCAATACAGCCGCGTACCCTTTACTGATGCGCAAGATGGCCTTAGAGGGTGAATACGCCGCGAGCCACCAGATACAACGAAACGGCGAGCTTATTTTTACGGTGGCCCTCTGTGGCGCCGCCGGCCTGATCGCCCTGGCGCCAGCGCTTACGGCGAGCGTCTTGGGCCCGGCTTTTCAGACCGACGCTAGGCAAGTATTGCCATGGATCGCTGTGGCTGCTGCTGTATCTGGCATCAAGGCGTTCCACTTCGACGTGGCATTTCAATTGGCAAAACAAAGCAAGTGGCAGGTTTACACCGGCGTCATTGCTGCGGTGGTCAACATCGTCGCTTGCATTGTTCTTATTCCGCTGTATGGAATGGTCGGAGCCGCTTGGGCAGCACTGATTGCTCATACCGCTGCTGCGATTTGCAGTTACCGCCTCGGCAAGCGAGTGTTTGCCATGCCCCCTGTCATGAAGCAGCTTGGACGTGCCACCGCCGTGGCGGGATTCACTTACCTGGGTGCCAGATGGGCGACGCTGTGCGACCTGCCACCGATAAGCCAATTGTTAGTGGGCATCGCCACCGGCGCTTTAACTGGTCTGATCGCATCGGTATTAATGAATATTGCCGGGCTGAGACAGCTATTTTGGGCAGAGACCAGAACCAATTAATATGATGGTTCGCCATAGTCCAGCGGTTAAAGGTCTTGCCCAGACAATACAGCAAGGCCTGCTATGTGCAATATTCTCGATTGTCTACGCTTTGATTCCGTGGCAGAGTTTTTCCGGGACCGGCGCCTTTGAAGATCGCTCGGTTTACCATGAGAAAATTAGCCAGAATATCTTTGTCAGCGATGAGAAAGAGTTAACTAATGTCTTTGATTTTTTTACAAATGAAATAGTTTGGGATCTCGGCCTAAAATACATATCGCAAAGTATATCCGTCGATACAGAATTCCTCTTTTTTTGTATTTCTGCGTTAACTATATTTGTGTTTTCAGTATGGCTGGCGAAGCCATTCGGAATTGCCTCATTGATCTTACTGATCAATCC
>CAJAXU010000684.1 GCA_903948045.1 uncultured beta proteobacterium
AGCTCAGGCCGTCTGCGGCCACACCGGTCGGCGCGGCAAAGCCCGCCAGCAACAGATCCCGGGAGATCAGGGTCAGGGCCAGCTGGGCGTTTTCATTCATCTCGGCGTAGGCCGCCTGCTGGCGCCCGGTGGCGCCAGCAGCGATATAGCTGACCAGCACCGCCCCGACCACCACCAAGCCGATGACCAGCGACACCATCACCTCCACCAGCGACAGGCCCTGCATGCGGCGGTGACGGGCCGCCGCACTCACAAATTGATCCTGAAGTAACTGCAACGCACGCTGGTGTCGGCGCCACGGTTCAGGCCATCGGGGCATTCCAGTGCCAGCGCTGGCGCCTCGTCGGTAGCGGCCACGACCGGGTCACGCCACACCAGCCACAAGTCCATGGCCGACTGGGTCGCCTGTCGCAGCAGAAAAACCGAACCCTGGGGCAGCTGGTCACGCACCAGTCGTCGCCACTGCGCAAGGTCCAGCGCCGCAATGTCGGCGGCCGTGCAGTTGCTGGCGGCCGTGTCACACAACTCCGCTGGCAGGTCGGCGCGCGTCCCCTGGCCGGCAAAGTCCGTGGTGTAGTCATAGTCGCCGGCAAAAAACCCGGTCGCGGCCAGCGCGCCAACCGCCGGGCTGCCCTTGTTGGCCCGCAGCCGCTCGCCCATGTCGTTGGCCAGCTGGGTAGCGGTGGCACGGTACTGCGACATCTTGGTGTAGCGCAGCGAGGCGGCATTGACACCGGCCAGCGCCAGCAAGGCCACCGCAGAGATCACGATGGCCACCAACACCTCGATCATCGAAAACCCGCGTTGCCGGCTCATGTGCATGACGCAGTTCCTGCAGCCCGTAGCAGCGCACGGCCCTGGATAGACACACACACCAACCGGGTCAGGTCGCTGGCGCCGTCACCGGTCGGGGTAATGATGAAGGTCTGGGTGGCGGCGCGGGCCATGCCGGTGGGCTGGTACACGAAAAACGAACGGTCACTGCCGGGCGATGCGCTCGACATCGATGCGATCGAGGAGAGGGCGTCCTGCACGCGCAGCACCTGTTCACCTGCATCCAGACTGCCGTCGCCATCGGCATCGACGAACACAATCCAGCCGTCTTTCCAGCTGGCACCGGCGCTGCAGGCGGTGCTGGTCGTGGCGCTGCAAACGCTGACCGTCCGCGACAGCTTGATCGCCTCAGAACGCGCAAACCTCAGGTCGCTGACCAGGTTGTCGGCCGCGACCTGCACCGAGCGTTTGACCAGCAGGGTCCCGAACGAGGGCGCGGCAATGGCGATCAGCACCACGGACACCGTCACGGTGACCATCAGTTCGACCAAGGTAAAGCCGGCATGTCGCAGTCGCATGCAGCCAGCATAGCGCCAACGCGCGGTGCCAGCCCGTCGACCCGACGGTCGGCAGGCCCGGGCCGCCAGACGGTAGACTTGAAGGCCCAGCGGCCAGACGAGGCGGCCTGGTTGCCCCGGCTTTTTGACCCACCTCCTTCTCTTTGTGACCTACCCATGATCGACCGTGCCCTTGAACTTGCCCGCCAGGCGCGCCTGCTGTGCCCGCCGAACCCGGCGGTTGGCTGCGTGCTGGTGTCGCCGGACGGTCAGATCCTGGGTGAAGGCCAGACCCAGCGCACCGGCGCCGCCCATGCTGAGATCATGGCGCTGCGCACAGCCCAGGCACGTGGCCTGGCGGTGGCGGGGGCAACCGCCTTCGTTACCCTGGAGCCCTGCGCCCACCAGGGACGTACCGGCCCTTGCTGCGACGCGCTGATTCAGGCCGGCATTGGCAAAGTGGTGGCCTCGCTGGAAGACCCCAACCCCCGCGTCGCCGGCGCCGGTTTTGCCCGACTGCGTGCCGCCGGTATTGAGGTGGTGGTGGGGCCAGGCGCTGCCGCCTCGCGCGAACTCAACATCGGGTTTTTCAGCCGCATGGTGCGCCAGCTGCCCTGGGTGCGCCTGAAGGTCGCGGCCTCGCTGGACGGCAAAACCGCGCTGGACAACGGCACCAGCCAGTGGATCACCGCCGAGGCGGCACGCGCCGACGGTCACGCCTGGCGCGCCCGGGCCTGCGCCTTGCTCACCGGCATCGGCACGGTGCTAGAAGACGACCCCCAACTCGATGTGCGCCTGGTGCCGACCGAGCGCCAACCACCGCTGGTGGTGGTGGACAGCCGGCTGGAGACGCCGCTCACCGCCCGCTTGTTCAGCAGCGCACGTGGTGTGCTGATCTATACCGCGACAAGTGACGCCGGCAAAACCCAGGCGCTGCAAGCCCGTGGCGCCACGGTCATCGCGCTGCCCGAGCCGGAACCAACGGGCCCGGCCAAGGTCGACCTGGCGGCCATGCTGCGCGATCTGGCCGGCCGCGAGGTCAACGAACTCCATGTCGAGGCCGGCCACAAGCTCACTGGTTCACTGGTGCGCTTGGGCCTGGTCGACGAATTTCTGGTCTACCTGGCGCCCAAACTGATCGGCCAGGGGCGGGATATGGCCAACTTTGGTCCCTTGAGCGAGTTATCGCAGGCCTTGCCCCTGGTGTTCCAGTCGACCCAATTGCTGGGGCCTGACCTGCGTATCCTGGCCCGCGTCGCCGGTCGCGACG
>CAJAXU010000685.1 GCA_903948045.1 uncultured beta proteobacterium
ACCACGCCCGAGACCACCATCGAGCTCAACCTGCGCATCCGCAACAGCGCCGTGACCGAATTCAGCTTCACGCCCAAGCGCCACGCCCTGCAAACCTTCAACACCCTGCCCCACCTGGACCAGCCCGAACACGCGAGCTGGATCACCTACGCCTGAGCGGCGGTCATCCCGCTTCATGCTGTAGGCGCCCAGGGACTCTTTTTTCGCTCCGGTCAAGGCGGCGCCGGGCTGAGCGGCTCCGCGGCTGTCCCCCGCCCCAAGGGCTCCTCCTTGATGCCGCTGCGCCGCTCAGCCCGTCACCACCTTGACGACCCTCGCACGCAACCATTTGGACGCCGGGCTCCAGGTATTCGGGTATCCGGGTTTTTAGCCTTGCCCGACCAGGGAGGGGATGGCGTGCCTGCTGCAGCGGCATCAAGGAGGAGCCCGCAGGGCGGGGGACAGCCGCGGAAGCAGGCACGCCAGCCCCGCCCAACACCAACGCAAAGAGCCAACGCCAAGAGCAAGCAGCCCAAAAGAAGATCAGCGCAACAAAATCAACCCCGTCCCCACCACCGTCAAGCCCGCGCCCAACCAGGCCGCCGGCGCGGGTGGACGGCCCAGGCGCAGCCACAGCAGGGGCAACAGCAGCACCGGCGAGACCGAGGACAGGATGGCCACAGTGCCGACGTCACCGTTTTTCAGAGCCACCAGCACCAGCGTCATGCCCATGCCCATGGCCACGAAACCGTTCACGCCGGTCTGGACCAGCACGGCAAAAGTAGGGCGCTGGGTCGGCCGGGCGGCGGCAAAGCCGCTGGCCAGCAGCGCAAACTGGGCCAGCGTGGCCACGCTGACGCGCACTGCCGAGGCAGCGATCGGATCGACCCCGGGCGTGATCATGACCGGCTTGACGATCAGCGAGGCCAGCGCCTGACACAGGGCCGCCAGCAGGGCCAACAGCACACCGGCGCCCACATGGCCGCGGTCGGCCTCCCAGGCATGGGCGTCGTCGTGGCGCCGGCCGAGCAGGATCGCCGTCATCACCCCGGCCAGCGTCAGCACGCCGCCCAGCGCCGCCTGCAGGCCGATGCGCTCGCCCAGCACCACAAAGCCCAGCACCGCGCTGAACGCGGCATGGGTGGCAAACAGCACGCCGGCGCGGCGCGGCCCGAGCCGGTTCATGGCGGCAAACAGGGCCACGTCACCGACAAAGATGCCGACCAGCCCGCTCAGGGCCAGCGGCCACCAGCTCTGCGGTGGCAGGCTTTGCCAGCCGCCCCAGGGCGACAGCGTGAGGGTGGCGGCCCACAGCATCAGCGCCACCAGCAGCATGCGCCAGCGGCTGAAGGCAAAGGCGCCCAAGTGGCGCGAGGGTCCGACCGAGATCAGGCTGCCCAGCGCCCAGCAGGCGGCGGCGCCCAGCGCCAGCAGGTCATAGGCGGCCGGCATCAGCCGAGGTCGGGCTGATCGACCAGCGTGCTCAGCGGCAAGCGGTCCATCTCGGCCAGCAGCTGCGCCAGCGACCGGCCCGCCGCCTGCACCAGCGCTTCGCCCTTGGCTGCGGTGGCGGCAGCGGCATGGCCGACGGCGCCGGTGAGGTTGTAGTCCTGCGTCTGCCAGCCGAGTTTGGCGCTGCGGCCGTTGCCCAAAATCGGAAACTGCTGCGCCCGCGCCTGCGCGGTCGATGCAAAGTGGCGGGCCTGGTCCATCTGCACCCGCTGTGGCGCCAGCGCCAGCATCATCGAAGTCTCGATCTCGCCGCCATGGATGCCAAAGCGGTGCTCCTCGGCGCTGAACAGCGCGTTCAGGTCCTGGCCCTGGGCGTCATGCAGCGGCAGGTTGAACCAGCTGCAGCTGTACACCAGCAGGTTCAGCCGGGCGCGCAGGTCGCGCGCCACCAGGTCCAGTACGCTGACCTGGCCGCCGTGGCTGTTGAACAGCAGCAGCTTGCGCACGCCAGCCGCCGCCACCGACTCTCCGATGTCGGTCCACAGCCGCAGCACGGTCTCGGTCTTGAGGGTGAGGGTGCCCGGAAAGCGGGCGTGCTCGGGGCTCAGGCCCACGGCTTGGGTTGGCAGGAACAGCACGCTCAACTCGGGCGCCAGGTGGGGCAGGCTGGCGTCCACGATGCCGTCGGCCAGCACGCTGTCGACACTGAGCGGCAGGTGCGGGCCATGCTGCTCGGTGGCGGCCACCGGCAGCACGGCGATGGTGCGGGCCGGGTCCAGCTGCGCAAAGTCGCGCGTGCACAGGTCAGCCCAAAAGCGGGAAGGCAGGGTCATGGCGTGATCATAGGGGCGTTTGCGGCCAGCCCGTGTTGCTGCTGGCGTGGTGCCAAGCCAGCGCCAGTGCGCGTCGCGGGCGCGCCTTGGGCCGGCAGCACGGCCTGCAGGCTACGCGGCCGGGCGCGGGCGCCACTGGCCAGGTAGTCGGCCAGCAAAGCGTCGAGCACTGCCGTGTGAAACACCTTCAGGTCCTGGTCGGGCTGCTCCCCCGGGCCCTTACCCGGCCCCGTCAGGTAGTCAAATAAATAGTCCACCAGCTGCTCCGGGTTCAAGCCGCTGGTCTGGCCGCTGCGCTGCCACAGCCAGTCGCTCCAAGCTAAAAACGCGGCAAAGGGCAATTGGCCCTGCAACAGCAGTGCCAAGGTGCGGCTAAAGCGGCCTGAGTTGGCGACCAAGTCCCAGTAACGCGCCAGCCGCACAAAACGCTGCACCTCGTCCCGGCTGAGCACCGAGGTCTGATGCACGGCGTAGGGCGGCTCGGCGTCATAGACCATGCCCCAGGCCTCGGTGTGGCGGGCGATCGGCGTGCCGCGCAGGCGCTTGAGCAGGCCGAGCTGGATCTCATGCGGGCGCAAGGCGTACAGGGTGTCAAAGCCCTGGGCAAAGCTGGCCAGCGTCTCGCCGGGCAGGCCGAAAATCAGGTCAGTGTGCAGGTGGGCGTGCGACTGCGTCACCAGCCAGTTCAGGTTGGCCAGGGTTTTGGCGTGGTCCTGCCGGCGCGAGATGCGTTGCTGCACCTCGGGGTTGAAGCTCTGGATGCCGATTTCGAACTGCAGCACACCGGGCGGAAACTGCGCGATCAGGACCTTGAGCCGGTCCGGCAGCTGGTCCGGGATCAGCTCAAAGTGCACAAACTGGTCCGGGGCCGTTGGAGCAGGCGGCAAGCGGTCCAGAAAAAACTGCAGGATGCGCGCCGAAGCCTCGATCTTCAGGTTGAAGGTGCGGTCCACAAACTTGAACTGCCGCGCGCCGCGCTGATACAGCCGGTCCAGCTCGGCCAAAAACGGGTCCAAGTCAAAGGCCCAGGCGGTCTTGTCAAGTGAGCTCAAACAAAACTCGCACTTAAAAGGGCACCCCCGCGATGCTTCAACGTACAGCACACGGTGCGCCAGGTCGGCGTCGCTGTACTCGGTATAGGGCAACTCAATTTGGTCCAGCGGCGGCTGTTCGCCAGGGATGATTTTCATCAGCGGCGCGGGGCCGTGCAGCAGAGCGCGGCACAGTTTGGGAAAGCTGACATCACCCCAGCCGGTAACGACATGGTCGGCCAGCGCCACGATGGCCTGCTGGTCCTGCTCATGGCTGACCTCTGGGCCACCCAGAACCACTTTGAGCGCCGGGCGCGCCGCCTTAAGCAGGCGCACCAGCGCACAGGTCTGGCTCACGTTCCAGATGTAGACGCCAAAACCGATCACCTGGGCCTGGCCGGGCTGTGGCACGCCGAGCAGCAGCAGCAACTCGTCGGCCAGTTCGACCGGGCGGCGGGCGATGGTGTACTCGCGCAGCGCGGTCTGTGGCCGCAGCTCGCCCATGTTGGCCAACAGATAGCGCAGGCCGAGCGAGGCGTGGATGTACTTGGCGTTGAGCGTGCAGAGCACGATGGCAGGGGGAGCAATCAGCATGTTGGCCATGGCTCAGGGCAATGCTGCCAAATGCACCTGGGCGGCTGCGGCCAACTTGTCATCAAAGGTGGCCAAGGGTGCTTTCAGCTCGGCAGCCAGCCAGAGGTAGGCCGCGTCATAGGTCGACAGGCTGTAGCGCAGGGCCAGCGCCAGGGCCGCCGCCGGATCGACGGGGTGGAGCGCGATAGCCATGGCGACAAACTGCAATAGGCCATCGGTAGCAATGTCAGAGCGACCCGCGCGATGCTTCTTGGCCGCCACACTGGCGATCTCGAAGGGCAGCAGCGCCGGCGCATGCAGGGCCCGTCCGCGCAGGCCATCGAGCGCCAGCGCATGCCAGGGCTCATGAAAAATCAACCCGGCAAGGGTGCTGCAATCCACCACCAGGGGCGGCTGAACCAAGTAGTGGGCCGGGGGTTCTGCGACGAACAGGGTGTTGCCTGCCGCGCTCACCGGGCGTCCCGGTCGCTGCGGATGATGTCAAGGCCCAGGGGCAGGTTGGTCACCGGCTGCGGGTACTTCGTGGCCAACTCCCGGGCGACTTGTTCGACCGATCTACCTTCCCGCAGCGTACGCGCCGGCCCCAGCCAAACCGGACCGCTCGCCAGTCCTGCCGATGTCGCCTGCGGCACGCCAGCCAATGACAGCTCGATGATGGCCATGAGTTCGCCTTGCAGGGAGCGGTGGTTGCGGGCCGCACGCTGACGCAGGGCTTCAGCCCACAGATCAGGCACATCCTTGATTGAAATCGTCGCCATTTTGAGATCCCGCGTCATTTTGGTTCCATTATGGCGCCATTTTGGCTTCTATCACACCCAAATTGCCCGGCTGCGCGGAGTCCCTCACGATCCAGCCACTATCATGTCACTATGACCCAAGATTTATTTCGCCAGGACGGCTACCTCAGTGAATGCCAGGCCACCGTCACCGCCATCACGCCGCAGGGCGTCGTGCTGGACCGCACCGTGTTCTACCCGCTCGGCGGGGGCCAGGCCGGCGATGCCGGTGTGCTGCAGGGGCCGGACGGCCAGAGCATGGCCATCATCGACACCCGCAAGGGCAAGGCCGAAGACGGCAGCTTTAGCAAGGAAATCTGCCACTTGCCCGAGCCAGATCTGCTTGCAGCGCTATTGAATCCGGAGCAAAACCTTGCGCCATGGCTGACGGTAGGCAGCGTGGTGACCGCCCGCATCGACTGGGCGCGGCGGCACCGGCTGATGCGCTTTCACACCAGCACGCACCTGCTGTGCCACCTGGTGCCGCAGTTAGTGAATGGCTGCTCGATCACGCCCGACTACGCGCGGCTGGACTTCAACATGACCGACGCGCTGGACAAGGACACGCTGACCGCCGGCCTGGCCCGGCTGGTGGCGGCCGGGCTGCCGCTGGTGGTGGGCGAAATCAGCGACGCCGAGCTCGACGCCAACCCATCGCTGGTCAAAAGCATGTCGGTGCAGCCGCCGCGCGGCAGTGGCAGCATCCGCACCATCCGCATTGGCGATGCCGGCACACTGATCGACCTGCAGCCCTGCGGCGGCACCCATGTGGCCAACACCGCCGAAATCGGCGCGGTGGTGGTAACCAAGATCGAGAAAAAATCCGCCACCACCCGGCGCGTGGTGCTCGGCTTCGCGCCATGAGCATTGGGACGGTGCGTCGCATCACGAGCTGCATTCAACGACAATGTGGCTTTACGCAGTTACTCAAATCATCATGACGGACGCATTACCGGAACCCACACAACGCCTGAACGTTGACTTGCCCAAGTCGCAGTATTTCGCGTTGAAGTCTTATGCCTTGCACCACGAGACGACGGTGTCGCAACTGGTGCGTGATTCGTTGCGTGGCATTGTGGAGTACGACACCTGGTTCAAAGCCAAGGTGCAAGCGGCTCAGAATGATCCACGCCCTGCCTTGGATGCCCAGGAATGGGACCTCATTCGCGTCCAAAAACTGGCGCAACGTGAAGCGCTAGCGAACAAAGCATGAGGGTGCTGCGCAAGCCGCAGTACTGGGAGAGCCTACAAGCCATCGAGGATCATGTCGCCCGTGACAACCCCAGCGCCGCCATCGATTTATGGCTCAACATTGACGACCAAGTTAGCCAGCTTTCTGACCCAAATTTCCCGCGTCGACGTGGTCGCGTCACAGGCACGCTAGAGCTGGTGGCGCATCCAAACTACGTCGTTATATTGGAGCAAACGCTCGATGCCGTCACGGTGCTTGATGTGCTGCATGCAGCCAAACAATACCCGTGAGGCACGACCCAATGGGTAACGCAAAGTGGCCTCAAGCTGACCGGCAAACACAAGTCCGGATGGTCAGCTTGGTGAAAGCGCCTGCCCTTGCGCGTCGCATCACCGGCGACACGTTTTACGCCTGGGACGGCGAGGTGCTGGTGCTCAATATTTTGGGCAAGCCGGCGGCAGCGCGTGACGCCATCGGCAAAGTGCACGGCACCCAGCTCAAGGTCAGCGTGACCGCCGCGCCCGAGGCCGGCCGCGCCACCGACCACATGCTGCGCTTTCTGGCGCCCCTCTTTGGCGTGCGGGTGGCCGACATCGAGGTAGTGTTTGGCCGCGAGAACGTGAACAAGCAGCTGCGCATCCGCTCGCCCAAGCTGCTGCCGGCGGTGCTGGGTTTGGCCAGCCCGCAGGCAGCACCTGCTTAAAACGCGTAGCTGACGCCGAGTCCCAAGACCGGAAACAATTTGAGCTTGTCCGCAGCGTCCTGCATGGTTTTGAGCTGGGTGTCAATGTCGGTCTGCGTAATCCCCACGCCGGTCGCCGTCAGGCTGGCCTTGGGGCTCTGAAACAACACGCCGAGATCGACGTTGAAGCCCAGGCCTTTGGCGTCCTTGGGTCGAGTGGCATAGCCCAGGCCCAGATAAGGGCTGAGCGAGTCGCTCATCTTGAGCTCACCATTGACGGTGGCGTCTTTGCCAGCGACCTTACCAGTACCTGTCAGAGTCACCTTGTTGTTGTTCACCACCAACCCGCCACTGAGCCGAAAACCCGAGGCGGTGGGATACCAGTCGGCCAGCAGCTGGATGGACTGCAGGTTGACATCGGCCGTCAGTTTGGAGTTGGCGCCAAAATCACCCACATCCCCCGAAAAGGCCATCTTGAAAGAGTTGAATTGACCCCGCATCGCCCAATCATCTTTGACCGAAGCGGCATAGCCAATGCCCAGGCCGTTGGTGCTCAACTGACCGTAGACGACGCCCGAATCACCGGCTATCGCCGCGAGTGGCAGCGCCAGCGTCAAGGCCAGCTGCGCCATTTTTGGTTTGAATTTCATGAACTATCCCTTTAAAAAACACAATAGACCGACAATTCAGCCCATTCATTTATAACCTCCTGCTCATTGCATGCGGCCGGAGTTGCCGATAAACAACGCCTTGAAATCAGCCGCCCGAACCCATATCCAAACCGCGATGACTGCCCCTGCACCTGCGTCGCCCATCCCGCCAGCCAGCGGGTTGCGTTGCCTGGCCGCCTTGTGCTGCGCCATCCTGCTGTCAGCCAGCGTGGCCGCTGCATCACCAGGGCCTGGGCGCGACGAGCCACGCAGCGCCGTGGTGACCACACCGCAAGTACGCGCCGAGCTGCTGGCGCACGCGCCGGACGGGGTGGGCCCGGGCAAGACGGTTTGGCTCGGGCTGCAGCTGGCGCACCAGCCGCAGTGGCACACCTACTGGAAAAACGCGGGCGACTCAGGTCTGCCGACCACGCTGCAGTGGACGCTGCCGGCGGGCTTGGCGGCTGGCGCCATCGCCTGGCCGCTGCCGCACAAAATCCCGATTGGCAACCTGGCCAACTATGGCTACGAGGGCACCGTGCTGCTGCCCGTGCCGTTGACGCTGGGCGCCGACTTCAAGCCGCCGGCGCTGACGAATGACATCGAGGTGCGGCTGCAGGCCAACTGGCTGGTGTGCCGGCGCGAGTGCATCCCCGAAGAAGGCAGTTTTGCCCTCAAGCTGCCGCTGCGCAGTGCCACCGCCCTGCATACCGCGGCCTTCGACGCGGCGCTGGCCGCCGTGCCGCGCCCCTTGGCGGGCCCAACCGGCGGTGCGCTGCCCGAGCCCAGCGCGCGCGTGGACGGCCAGAGCCTGGTGCTGTCGGTCGCCACTTTGCCGGTGGCGCTGCGCGGTCAGACGCTGGAGCTGTTCATGGAGACGCCCGAGCTGATCGAGACTGCGGCCACGCCGGTGCAAAGCTGGCAGGGCGCGGTCTGGACCGCGCGCGTGCCGCTGTCGGCGCAGCGCAGCAGCAGCCCAGACCAGTTGCCGCTGGTGCTGGCCGGCAGCCAGGACGGCCGCCGCCAGGGCTATGCGCTGACGGCCCAAGTGGCGGGTCCCTGGCCGGTCGCCACCCCGAATGCCGCCGCTGCGGCGGCCGCCAGTACAGGCCTGTCGCCAGCGCTGACGGCCGCGCTGCAGGCCAACGCCACGCGCGCCCTCGGTGCGCCGCAGGCCGCACTCGGCCTGTGGGCCGCGCTGGCCGGCGCCCTGCTAGGCGGCCTGCTGCTGAACCTGATGCCCTGCGTGTTCCCGGTGCTGGCGCTCAAGGTGGTCGGCTTTGCCGGCCATGCCCAAGACCGGCGCAGCCACCGCATCAGCGGCCTGGCCTACAGCGCCGGCGTGCTGCTGTCCTTTGTGGCGCTGGGCGGCCTGATGCTGGCGCTGCGCAGCGCCGGCGAGCAGTTGGGCTGGGGCTTTCAGCTGCAGTCGCCGGCGGTGGTGGCGGCGCTGGCGCTGCTGTTCACCCTGCTCGGGCTGAACCTGGCCGGGCTGTTCGAGTTTGGCCAGTTCCTGCCGAGCCGGGTCAGCACCTTGCAGGCGCGCCATCCGGCGGTCAATTCGGCGCTGTCTGGCGTACTGGCAGTGGCCGTGGCCTCGCCCTGCACCGCCCCCTTCATGGGCGCCTCGCTCGGACTGGCGCTGGGCCTGCCGGCCTGGCAGGCGCTGGCGGTGTTTGCCGCCATGGGCCTGGGCATGGCGCTGCCGTTTCTGGCGGCCAGCCTGTCGCCAGCGCTAGCGCGTGCCCTGCCCCGGCCCGGCCCGTGGATGGTGACCCTGCGCCAGGCACTGGCGTTTCCCATGCTCGCCACTGTGGTCTGGCTGCTGTGGGTGCTGGGCCAGCAAAGCGGCATCGACGGCGCCGCCGCCCTGCTGGCGCTGCTGCTGGGGGTGGGCCTGCTGCTCTGGTCGCTTGGCCGCGCGGCGGCCAGCCGACGCTGGTTTGCTTCTATTTCAATAGCACTGTTGCTAGGTATGGCGTGGGTTCTGGGCCCTTTTTTCACAAAACCACTGCCAGTCGCCGACGCGATGGGCGCGGCCTCAGCCAGCCCCGGCACTTGGCAGGCCTGGTCGCCGCCGGCGGCCGAGCAGGCGCTGGCAGCGGGCAAGCCGGTGTTTGTCGATTTCACTGCGGCCTGGTGCATCACCTGCCAGTACAACAAGCAAACCACCCTGGCCGATGCCACACTGCTGGCCGACTTCCAGGCCCGTCAGGTCACGCTGCTGCGCGCCGACTGGACCCGGCGCGACCCTGCCATCACCGCGGCACTGACCGCGCTGGGCCGCAGCGGCGTGCCGGTCTATGTGCTGTACGCGCCAGGCAAACCGCCGCGCGTGTTGTCAGAACTGCTCAGTGTGCGTGAGGTGCAGGCGGCGCTGGCCGGGTTGTAGCACCGGGCTGGCTCAGGGCAACACCTCGTCCAGGTGCTGGATCAGCCGGTCAATTTCGCCCGCCGTGTTGTAGTGGGCCATCGACACCCGCACCACGCCGCCCTGCGCCTGCAGGCCAAGCGCCTCCACCAAGCGCTTGGCGTAAAAATCACCAAAGCGGATGCCGATGTTGAAGCGGTCCAGGTGGCGCACCACGGCCTCTGACAGCAGGCCGGCCACGGTGAAGCTGACGGTCGGCACCCGGCCGCCATGGGCCGCACTGTCCAGACCGATGATGCGCACGCTGGCCTTGCCGCGCAGGTAGCCCAGCAGCTGCTCGGCCAGGCGGTCCTCATGCTGCTCGAAGGCATCAAACGCGGCCTGCATCTGCTGGCGCGCCGAGCCGGTGCAGCCCAGGCTGCTGCCGACCGCCTGCAGGTAGTCGCTGATGCCGATGCAGCCATACGACAACTCATAATTCACATTGCCCGGCTGCAGTTTGTAGGGCAACACCTCGGCCCCGATGAAATAGTGGTTCAGGCTGGGCAGTGCCAGCAGCAGCTCGCGCCGGCCCCACAGCACGGCGTAGTGCGGGCCAAAAACTTTGTAAAAACTAAAGACGTACAGGTCGGCGCCGCTGGCCTGCACATCGACCAGCCGGTGCGGCGCATAGGCCACGGCATCGACGCAGAGCCGTCCGCCCACGGCGTGCACCCGCGCCGCCACCTCGGCCACCGGGTTGACCGTGCCGAGGATGTTGGAGGCATGGGTCATGGCGACCCAGACCACGCGCGGCGACAGCAGCCGCTCCAGGTCGGGCAGCTCCAGCGCCAGCGTGGCGGGGTTGACGTTCCAGAACTTGAGCACCGCGCCGGCCGCCTGCAGCCGGGCCCAGCCGCCGATGTTGGCTTCGTGATCGCTGTTGGTGACGATGATCTCGTCGCCGGGCCGGATGCCAGGCAGCAAGGCGCTGGTCAGCTGGAACATCAGCGCGGTGGTGGCACCACCCATCACCACCTCGTCGTCGTGGGCGGCGTTGATCAGCGTGGCCACTGAGCGCCGCGCGGCCAGCACGCGTGCGCCGGCATCCTGCGACTGGCTGTAGCTGGCACCGAGTTGCACGCTGCTGGTGAGCAGGTAGTCGCGCACCCGGTCCGCCACGCGGCGCAGCACCAGGGAGCCGCCGGCGTTGTCGAGGTAGACGCAGTCACCCTGCAGGGCCGGAAATTCGGCGCGGATGTGATCGAGGTTCAAGGTGACTGCGTTCGACCTTGGGATGGGGTTTGGAGGCATGGTGGAGGGCGTCATACCCTCCACCATACCAAACCGGATCGGACCGGATCCAGTGGTAACGAAATTCGCAACGGCATGGGCAACTTAGGGCAACCATGTCGTCGAACCTGCAAAGCCGCGTCTTGTGACCCCTGGTGACAATGGCTCAATCCCCGGCCCCTGATCAATGATGGTTGCACTCGCTGCAGTGGTGTCTTCCATGATTGCGCGCAAACCTCGTGCAAGATAGGGGGAACTGGCGCGAGAAGTCTTGATCTCAATGGCATGCAATGCGCCTTGGCGCTCCAGGAGCAAATCCGCTTCAGCGCCAGCAGCCGTTCGCCAGAAGTGGGGGACACTGTGGGGGTAGGCGACCGCTTCGCGTCGCAGCATGTCTTCCATCACAAAGGTCTCCCAGCTTGCACCCCTCACCGGGTGGCTGTCCAGAACTTCTTGTGAGTCAATGTTGAGTAGGTGATGCAGTAGCCCGGTGTCACGCAAGTACAGCTTAGGCGCTTTGACCAGACGCTTGCCCACATTGCGTAAGTACGGTGGCAAACGCCGAACCAAGAAGCTCTGCTCCAGAATGTCTACATAGCGCGCCACGGTAGGTTGTGAGATGCCCAGCGCAGCTGCAAACTGACTCAAGTTAGACAGTCCGCCTTGGGCGTGGGCCAGCATGGTGAGGAGCTTGCGCATCTGGATGGGGTCAGCACCCACGCCCATGACGGGCAAGTCCCGCTCGACGTAGGTGCGCAAATAGGCTTCCCACCAATCCCTAAAACTTCCCGCGTTCTGGGCAGCGCCCAGTGCATCCGGAAATCCCCCTGCCAGCCAGTTGTGACGGTAGTCAGCCAAGGCATGCTCGCCAGTGCTGGTTTCCTGCACCGTTAGTGCGGAGAGCTCCAAAATTCCAACCCGCCCTGCCAAGCTTTCTGCCACTTGGCGAACCAGCGTTGGTTGCGAAGAGCCCAAGATGATGAAGCGTCCCATGCGTTGACGGTCTGCATCGATTGCCCCACGCAGTGCATCAAAGAGCACAGGCAGGCGCTGCGCTTCATCCAGGATCAGTCCATCGGCATTGGTGCGCGCATCCAATTGAAACCTTGGATCCTCCGCAAACAGTCCATGGGTGCCAGGGTCTTCCAAGTCCAGATACGCATAGTCTGCAAAGGTCTGGCGCGCCAGCGTGGTCTTTCCGACCTGGCGAGCGCCAAGTATGAGAACTGCGGGGAACTGCTGCGCGAGGTGTTTGAGCCTAGTTGCGACAAGTCTTCTGTACATATCTTGCAAATTTAAAATTATAGTTTTATTTTGCAAGTAATAAAGCCGCAGCAAGGTCGCATGTAGGACCTTTCGAAACGGGGAACGTGAGCAATGGATTCGGTGTCGGAGCCCACACTCAACACGTCCGATCGAAGTCTGGGGCATTTTGTGTGACCATTTTTGCTCACCTGCACGTGTGACTTCGTGTTGCCGGCATGCTTCGATGATCTGCTTGCTGCACAATCCTGAAACCATGAACGCAACCGCCCCCCGCCCCATCGCCGCCAGCAGCTACGCGCCGCTACAAAACGACACCTTCATCCGCGCCTGCCTGCGCCAAGCCACCGAGCACACGCCGGTCTGGCTGATGCGCCAGGCCGGGCGCTACTTGCCCGAATACCGTGCCACCCGGGCCCAGGCCGGCAGCTTCATGGGGCTGGCCACCAACACCGATTACGCCACCGAGGTCACACTACAGCCGCTGGAGCGCTACCCGCTCGACGCGGCCATCCTGTTCAGCGACATCCTGACCGTGCCCGACGCCATGGGGCTGGGCCTGTCGTTTGCTTTGGGCGAGGGCCCGAAATTCGCCCACCCGGTGCGTGACGAGGCCGCAGTGGCCCAGCTGGCCGTGCCCGACATGGACAAGCTGCGTTATGTCTTTGACGCTGTCACCTCGATTCGCAAAGCCCTGAACGGCCGGGTGCCGCTGATCGGCTTCTCGGGCAGCCCCTGGACACTGGCCTGCTACATGGTCGAAGGCGCTGGCTCCGACGATTACCGCCTGGTCAAGACCCTGATGTACAGCCGTCCCGACCTGATGCACCGCATGCTGCAGATCAACGCCGACTCGGTCGCCGCCTACCTGAACGCTCAGATCGAGGCCGGCGCGCAGGCGGTGATGATTTTTGACAGCTGGGGCGGCGTGCTGGCCGATGGCGCTTTCCAGCAGTTCAGCCTGGCCTACACGGCACGGGTGCTGGCGCAGCTCAAGCGCAGCCACGACGGCGTCACCATCCCACGCATCGTGTTCACCAAGGGCGGCGGCCTGTGGCTGCAGGACATGGCCGGCCTGGACTGCGAGGTGCTGGGGCTCGACTGGACGGTCAACCTGGGCCAGGCGCGCGCGCTGGTGGGCCATAGCAAGGCCCTGCAAGGCAATATCGACCCCAATGTGCTGTTTGCCAACCCGACGCAAATCAGCAGCGAGGTGGCGCGCGTGTTGGACAGCTTTGGCACGCCACATACCGGCCCAGGCGCCGGCCCGACGCACATTTTCAACCTCGGGCACGGCATCAGCCAGCACACGCCACCGGACCATGTGGCGGCCTTGGTGGAGGCGGTGCACACCCACTCGCGCCGCTTACGGCAAGGCTGATGGGCGACCCAATTGGCCTAGCATGTTTTTGGCCCGATCCGGCCATCCGGAGCGGACTTATGCACAAATTTTTTGCTGCACTGCGCAACTGCTCCAAAAACCAGCAACTCTCGCTACAAAACCCATAGCGCTCATAAGCTGTTGATTTATATAGACTTTTAGTTTTGCTTTTTTTCTGTGCATTTCAAGGAAAGCCTTGATTTTCAAGGCCTCAGCGGCTCTCAACGCAAGATATCAACAAAGTTATCCACAGAAACTCTGGATGTCGGTCAAAACTGTTATGAATCAAGGACTTAAGGGTAATTTCGCCAGTTCACATCAAGTAAACGACCCAAGCTGGAGCACTGCTTGAAACACTGCCTGTCGGTGCTGGTGCACACACCCGCGCACAGCCAGGTCGCCAAACCACTGAGTTATTGGAGCGAGCAGCCGCTGGCCCCGGGCAGCTTGGTGCGTGTGCCGCTGGGAAAGCGCGAATTGTTGGGGGTGGTGTGGGACACGCCCGACGAGGCCCAGGCGCCGAACCCGCCGGAGGCCGACAAGATCCGGCCACTGGCCGGGGTACTTGGCGGCATTGCACCGCTGAACGCGGCCTGGCGACACCTGATGAATTTCAGTGCTGGTTACTACCAACGCTCCGTCGGAGAGGTGGCGCTGGCAGCGCTGCCGCCGCAGCTGCGTGAGCTCAGCCCATTGCAGCTGGCGCGACGCCTCAAACGCCATGCCTCGGCCGCCACCCAGGCTCAGAACAGCCCAGAAAACGCTACTGATTTAGTAGCACTGACACCAGACCAGACAAGGGCTATCGCCCAATTTGATGCTGATACCAGGCCCTGCCTGCTGTTTGGTGCGACTGGCAGCGGCAAAACCGAGGTCTACCTGCAGTGCGTCCAGCGCCTGCTCGAGCAGTCGCCGCAGGCGCAGGCGCTGGTGATGGTGCCGGAAATCAACCTCACGCCGCAGCTGGAGGCGCGGTTTCGAGGCCGCTTCGCCCCGCGCTACGGGGAGCAGGCCTTGGTGGCGATGCACAGTGGCATGACGCCGGCCCAACGTCTGCAGAGCTGGCTGGCCGCTCACAGTGGTCTGGCGCGCATCGTCTTGGGCACCCGCATGGCGATTTTTGCCTCGATGCCGACCCTTCAGCTGATCGTGGTGGACGAAGAGCACGACCCCAGTTACAAGAGCCAGGATGGCTCACGCTACTCGGCGCGCGACCTGGCGGTGTACCGCGCCCGCCTGGAAGGCGCGCGCGTGATGCTGGGCTCTGCCACGCCATCACTGGAAAGCTGGCACCACAGCCGCCCTGCCAACGAGGGCGGACGCTACGGCCGGCTGACCATGGCCAGCCGCATTGGACATGACCAGCCGCAGGACCTGGGGCCGGCGTCGCCAAGCCGCCCTCGGCATGGCCTGCCCCTGGTGCGGCGCGTGGACATGACCCACCAGCCCAAACATTGCGTGCTGGCGCCGCCGCTGCTGCTGGCCATCGCCGAGCGGGTGGCGCGCGGCGAGCAAAGCATGGTGTTCCTGAACCGGCGGGGCTATGCGCCGGTGCTCCACTGCGCCGACTGCGACTGGAAGAGCGAATGCCCGCACTGCAGCGCCTACCGGGTGTTCCACAAAATTGACCGCACGTTGCGCTGCCACCACTGCGGCTATGCAGAGCGGGTGCCGCGTGCCTGTCCGGCCTGCGGCAACCCTGACATCGCGCCACTGGGCCGGGGCACTGAGCGGCTGGAAGAACACTTGGGCGAGCTACTCGCCGACGTACGGAGCCCCCAGGGCGAACCGGTGCGGATTGCCCGCATCGACGCCGACACCACTCGGCTGAAAGGCACATTGGCGTCGCAGCTGGCCCAGGTGCACGACGGTACGGTGGACGTTCTGGTGGGCACTCAGATGATTGCCAAGGGGCACGATTTTCGGCGCATCACCCTGGTGGCGGCCGTCAACCCGGACGGTGCGCTGTTTTCGAGCGACTTCCGAGCACCGGAGCGACTGTTCGGCCTCCTCATGCAGGCCGCTGGCCGGGCCGGACGCGACGCCGAGGCGAGCGGTCGCAGCGAAATGTGGCTGCAGACCGCCCACCCCAAGCACCCCTTGTTCGAAGCGCTGAAGCAGCACGACTACCCGGCATTTGCTGAACAGCAATTGCGTGAACGGGCGCAGGCCGCCATGCCTCCCTTCAGTTTTCAGGCGCTGGTGCGGGCCGAGGCGCGCACGCAGGAGGTGGCCCAGGGCTTTCTGAGCGCCGCCAGCACAGCCGCCAGCGCAATGCCCGAAACCGAGCCATGGCTAGCACGGGTCACCCTCTACCCCCCGGTGCCCATGAGCATTCAGCGCGTGGCCGACGTGGAGCGGGCGCAAATGCTGGTGGAGAGCGCCTCACGCGCCGCCCTGCAATCGTTTCTCGCTGCCTGGCACGGCGCCCTGCACGCCACGCGCAGCCAGGCCGCCGGCCGCGGCTTGATCCGCTGGGCGGTCGATGTCGACCCCCTCAGCATCTGAGTCGGACCAGCGCCGGATTACCGGAATACCGGTAGCCATTTCCCACGCTTTAGCGTATTTGTAGCCACCCCATCGTTTTGTACGCTTGACCTTTTGACGCCGGGACCAGGGCCGCTGGGGCTACCTGAGTCCGTAGCGCGTGGTTCAAGGGGAAATTGATGACTGACATTGGATGGGCGCGCGCTGATGCCCCACGGGTGCGCAGGGGGCCACCCACTGGGCTTGAAGCGCAAGCGGTCGTGCGCGAGCAGCCTCGCCTGGGCAAAGACGCCGCATTGATGCTCGACATCACCGGGCGCATCAGCGCTGCCAACGCGGCGGCCGCCCTGTTGCTAGGCCGGCCCCTTGGTACCTTGTGCGGACTTGCCGCAAGCGCGCTCATGCCGCAACTGCCGTTTGCCGCCGACACGCCGGGCTACAACATGGCCTACGCGATTTTTCACACCGGTGATGCACGCTGGCAGCCGCACCAGGCAATTGCTGCGGACGGCCGGCGAGTCGCCATCGAACTGGTGCTGGCCTGCAGCAGCTTGGAGGGCCGACGCGTGATCACGCTGTCACTTCGGCCGGCGGCGCCCCAGTCGCGGGAGGCGCCATGAGTGGGGAGCCAGCAAGCGCCGTGGTCGCCGCCGCTGAACCCGATCGTTCGTTTTCGCTGGCAGCCGAGCGCCTGTTGCTGGGACGGATGCTCGCATCGCTGGGCAGCCCGCCGATCCAACTGGTGCTGTGGGATGGTCAGCAGGTTGGCAAGACCCACGAGGAAAACCCGGCGCGCCTGTTGGTTCGCGACCGCAGCGCCTTGCTGCGCCTGATCGCAGACCCGGAGTTCCGCTTCGGTGAACTCTACGTCCATGAGCGCATTGAGGTAGACGGCAATTTGACGGATTTTCTGGAGACCCTGTACCGCGCGCTACCGCGTAACAAGCCGCTCGGCTTCAAAGAGAAGCTGCTGGCACCATTCAGCTCGCGGCGCCATTCGGCGGCCCAATCGGCCAACAACATCTACCACCATTACGACATCGGCAATGATTTTTACAAGCTCTGGCTTGACGAGCAGTTGGTCTACACCTGCGCTTATTTCCCGCAGCCGCGCCTGGATCTGGAGCAGGCACAGGTCGCCAAGCTGGACTACATCTGCCGCAAACTGCGTTTGCGTCCGGGCGAAACCGTGGTCGAGGCGGGTTGCGGCTGGGGCGCCATGGCACTGCACATGGCCCGTCACTACGGCGTACAGGTCAAGGCTTTCAACCTGTCACGTGAGCAGATCCAGCACGCACGGCTACAGGCGCAAAGCACAGGCCTGGCCGGACAAGTCGAGTTCGTGGAGCGCGATTACCGCGATATTGACGGGCAGTTTGACGCATTCGTGTCAGTCGGCATGCTCGAACATGTGGGGCTGGACGACTATCACGATTTAGGGGCGCTGATCAACCGTTGTCTCAAACCTGACGGTCGCGGGCTAATTCACTCCATAGGACGCGACCAACCCGGCAACATGAATACCTGGATCGAACGTTACATCTTTCCTGGCGCCTGCCCTCCCAGCCTGTCGCAAATGATGGCCATCTTCGAACCCAATGGCCTGTCGGTCCTCGATGTCGAGAACCTGCGGCTGCACTACGCCCAGACCTTGACCCACTGGTTGCAGCGGTTCGAAGCCGCTGCAGACCGGGTCAAGGATATGTTCGACGAAAGCTTCGTTCGGACCTGGCGCCTCTACTTGGCGGGCTCACTGGCTTCGTTTCGCGCCGGCGACCTGCAGCTGTTCCAGGTGGCGTTTTCCCGCAATGGCAACAACCAGATTCCCTGGTCAAGGCAGGACGTTTACCAAGAGGCTGCGCATGCAGACCTTTGATGTGCTGGTGGTGGGCGGCGGGCCGGCCGGTGCCAGCTGCGCCGGTGCCTTGCGCCAACACGGGCTGAACGTGTTGCTGATCGACCGCGCCGTGTTTCCACGCGACAAAGTCTGCGCGGGCTGGATCACCCCCGCGGTGGTGGAAGCGTTGGGCCTTGACCTCGCCGCCTATGGCCGCACGCACGTGCTGCAGCCCTTCCAGGGCTTTCGCACCGGCTTGATCGGTGGCGCCCAGCTTGAAAACCGCTACCCGTCGCCGGTGAGTTACGGCATTCGACGGGTGGAGTTTGATCACCATCTGCTGCTGCGTGCTGGTGTCAAGATGCAACTCGGTGTCACCGTGCGCACGGTGGAACAGCGCCAGCAGCAGTGGGTCATCAACAATGCCTACTCGGCGCCCATGCTGGTGGGGGCGGGCGGCAATTTTTGTCCGATCGCACGGCTTCTGGACGGCAGAACCGGCGTGGCGCCGGTGGTCGCTGCACAGGAAATCGAGTTCCTGATGAGCCCGCAGCAGGCAAGAGACTGCGCGGTGCGTGCTGACACACCCGAGCTGTTTTTTTGCCATGACCTCAAGGGCTATGGTTGGTGTCTGCGCAAGGGCGAGCACCTGAACATCGGTCTTGGGCGGGAAAGTTGCTCACAACTGCCAAGCCGGTTGAACGACTTTTGCACCTGGCTGCAGGCCCAGGGCTCGATCCCCGAGCGGCTGCCGCGCGGTTTTCATGGTCATGCCTACCGGCTCTGGGGTTCCGGGCCCCAGAACAGAACCGGCGACGGCATGCTGTTGATTGGTGATGCCGCTGGCTTGGCGCGGCCGCAAAGTGGCGAAGGCATCTTGCCGGCAGTGCAGTCGGGCCTGTTAGCGGCGCGGGTGATCGCGCAGGCCGCTGGCGACTACCGTCAGCAAAATTTGGCTGACTACCCGAGACAGTTGCAGTCCGCGTACGGAAAGGCGGCCGAGCCGCGACCCTTACCAGGTGTGCAGGGCTTGCGCGCCGGCTTGGGCCGGGCCTTGCTGGGCAGCCGCTGGTTCAGCCGCCATGTGCTGTTGGACCGATGGTTCCTACACCCCGGCCAGATCAGGCCAGCAGGCTGACCGCCAGCGAAAACGTCACAAAGGCGGCAGCGGTCGTGACCAGAATGATGCGGGCGATGCGACCATTGTCGGCACCAAAGCGCTCGGCCAGTAGCGAGACGTTGCTGGCGCTCGGCAGGGCGGCCACCAGCACCATCACCACGAAGGCCGAACGCTCCAAGGGTACGCCAAGCCGGATGGCGGCTGCCCCCACCAGCAACACCAGCACCGGATGCAAAAACAGCTTGAGCGCCGCCACCGGCAGGTAATCCCGATAGCGGAGCGGCGCCTGATGACCCCGCGCCGCCAGCATGCGCGAGCGCGCCAGCACCGCGCCAATGGTGAACAGGGCCACGGGCGAGGCGGCATCGGCCAACAAACCCAGCGTCTGTGACAGTGGACCGGGCAAACGCAGCTGCAGCGCCGAGGCCAGGGCGCCGAGCAGGATCGCCCAGGGCATGGGGTTGGTGGCCACGCCCCTGAGCGCATTGGTAACAGCCTTGCGTGCGCCATGCGCCTCGGCGCCGTCCAGGCGCGACAGTGCAATGCAGAGCGACGTGGTAATAACCATATCCACCACAATGGTCACGATGGCCGGGCCTGCCGCGCGCGGGCCCAGCAGTGCCACCAGCAGGGGCACCCCCATGAAGCCGGTGTTCGGAAAGGCCGCCACCAGCGCACCAAAAGCGGCGTCATTCCAGCCGATACGGGCATTCAGACTGAGCGCCACGGTAAAACCGACCATGACCAAGGCGCACAGCAGGTAGGTCGCGAACACCCCGCCATCGAGCAGCTGCGCCAGCGGCGTACTGGCGCCAAAGCGGAACAACATGCAGGGCAGCGCAAAAAACAGCACAAAACTGTTCAAGCCGGGAATCGCCTCCAGCGGCAGCAGCCCACGCCGAGCGGCAACGTAGCCACACAGGACCAGGGCGAAAAAGGGGAAAGTGATCAGTAAAACGGACAGCACGGACGCTATTGTCGGTGCGATCTCAGGCGCGCGAATCAAACTGCAGAATCGCCCGCGCGATCTGCTGCAGCGGCAGGATCTCGTCCACCGCGTCCAGCTTGATAGCCTCCTTGGGCATGCCAAAAACAACACAGGTTTCTTCGTTCTGGGCAACGGTGCGCGCGCCGCCGTTGTGCAGCAGCTTCATGCCACGCGCCCCGTCGTCACCCATGCCGGTCATGATGATGCCCAAGACGTCGCGCCCCGCGCATTCGGCGGCCGAGCGGAACAGCACGTCGACCGATGGTTTGTGCCGATTCACCGGCGGGCCATCGGCCACCACCACGAAATACTGGCCCGCCGCCTTGCGCAACTGCATGTGCCGCCCGCCCGGTGCAATCAGGGCCACGCCACGCTCGAGCCGGTCGCCATCCTTGGCCTCGCGCACATTCATGGCACACAGGCCATTGAGCCGCTCGGCGTACATGGCGGTGAATTTCTCCGGCATGTGCTGGGTGATCGCGATGCCGGGCGCGTCGGCTGGCAAGGCCGTCAGCACCAGCTCCAGCGCCTGTGTGCCACCGGTCGAACTGCCAATGACCACGGGCTTGTTCACGGCGAAGGCATGCACAGCCGCACCGCTGGCTGGGGCCGGGGGCCGGTTCGCCGCGCTACTGCCGGCCATCGTTACCGGGCCGCTGGCAGCGCGCGCACGCTCACTCGCCGAGCTGAACTGCCGTGGCCTGGCACGCGCCGCCGTCTTCAGGGTCTGAACCAACTCGCGACGGGATTCTTCCAGGAACTGCTTGAGCCCCAGCTTGGGCTTGGCGATCACGGCCACGGCACCAGCCGCCATCGCCTCCAGCGCCACCTTGCTGCCATCGGTGCTCAGGGTAGAGCAAATCACAGTCGGAATCGGGTCCTCGGCCATGATCTGACGCAGAAAGGTCAGCCCATCCATGCCTGGCATTTCGATGTCCAGCAAGAGCACGTCCGGCCGGTTTTTACGGAAGATGGGCGCGGCGATCAAGGGGTTGGGCGCACTGCCCATCAATTCGATCTCGGTCGAGTTGGCCAGCAAATGGGCAATGGTCTGCCGCACCACCGCCGAGTCATCCACCACATAAACCTTGACAGCAGCCATCAGGTATCCCTCTTTAGGCACCGTCGGGTGTGACAGGCACGGTTTCAATTTGCAGTTCTGCCGAGCCTACTGTCCAGCCGATCTTGCGGTAACAAGGGTCGCCCACCGATTCAGCCAGCACCTCAATCCGCTGCTGCTGCAGGAAATCCAGCACCCAGCGCACATTGGCTGCGCCGACATGCTGCGCGTTAAACAGCGCCGGAAACATGTTGCCGCCGCCAAACACATAAGCATGGCACAGGTGCGGCGTGATGCCCACGGCGCGCAAACGGGCAAACATGGCTTGCATAGCGTAGCCGGCGTAGGCGGTATCGCCTTGTCGGGCCTGCCGAGGCAGCCCCGCGTTGACGATGTGACACATCGCGCCCACGGTGCGCTTGGGATCGGTCAGTATCACGGCAACGCAAGACCCCAACAGCGTCTCCAGACGTTCACCCGCCTGAGCCAGGGCGACATCACCCGGGTGCAACACATGCACCTTGGGCCCATCCTGACTCAGCCGGGAGCTCGGGAACAGTCGACTCGGTTCAGACATTGGTGAAGGTCAGCCCGCTTTTCGGTATGCGCCGGGAATGATCACCGAGATGGGTGTCTGGCAGTTGACCCGGCCTTCGGCCGTGCCCATGAAAAACAAGCCCCCAGGTCGCAAGGTGCGCAGCACGCGGTCCACCACCTCAATTTTGGTGGGGGGGTCAAAGTAGATCAGCACATTGCGCAAAAACACCACATCAAATGGGCCCAGGCCGGTAAAGTCCTTGGCCAGATTCAGCTGGCCAAACTGCACACGGCTGCGCAACTTGTCCTGAATCAGCACCTGGCCCTCTGCCGGTCCATCCCCCCGGAGGCAATGGCGCCGCAGCTGCTCAGGCGAGACGTTACGCAGACGGTCCTGCGGGTAAACCGCCTCTTTGGCACTGAGCAAGACCCGGTGGCTGATGTCTGTGGCCAAAATGGACCAGTCCGGCCCGACCTGGCCTTTTTGCTGCATGTCCGCCAGCATCATCGCGGTGCTGTAGGCCTCGTCGCCAAAGGAGGAGGCAGCACTCCAGACCGCCAGGGGCGCGCGGCTTTTGCGGGCGATCAGCTCGCGCTCCAGCAGTTCGTAATGTTTCGGCTCGCGGAAAAAATAGGTTTCATTGGTCGTCAGCAGATCGACCGCCATTTGAAACTCGGCGGCCTGCGCTGGATCCTCGAGCACGGCCAGATAAGCCTCAAACGACTCAAGGCCAAGCTTCTGGATCCGGCCAGCCAAGCGACTCGAGAGCAGGCTGCGTTTGGACTCGTTGAAGGCCAGTCCGACCGCCTCAAACATGAGGCTGCTGATTTTTTTGAAGGTGCGTTCGCTCAGTGCGTCCAAAACGAGAGGCCCGTCTTATTCGGTCTGCGCACGCTCAACCAGGTCGGCCATCTCGTCCACATCCAGCGCCCGTTCCGGGTCCAGAATGATGACGAACTTGCCGCCGACCTTGCCCATGCCTTTGATGAAATCGCGTTTGATGGCGCTGCCAAACTGGGGTGGTGGTTCGATCTCGCTGGCCGGGATTTCAATCACTTCACTGACGGCATCCACCATCAGCCCCAGCTCCACCCGCTCATTGTCACGCTGTGCGTCAAAGATGATGACGCAGGTCTTTTTGCCCACGGTCGTCGCCGCCTTGCCCAAGCGCGCCTGCAAGTCGATCACCGGCACCACGGCACCACGCAAGTTCATGACACCGCGCACGAACGTGGGCATCAGGGGCACAGTGGTCAATTGCCCGTGCTGGATGATCTCGCGCACCGTGGCAATGTCCATGGCAAAAACGCCATCGCCTAGCAGGAAGGTCAGGTACTGCGCTGTGCTCTGCACGGCGGCTACCGCCACCGATTTGCTTGTTTGGCTTTGACTCATGGCCCGGCTCAATAGGGCTTGAAGTTGGCGTTGCCCCCGCGAATGCTGGGCCCACCCAGCATGGCGATGGCGCTGGCGCCTGCAGTGGCACGCGGCCGAGCCGGAATCGCATCATCCGAGCGGCGGGTTCGCATCTGCTGCGGCTGTTCTTCGCCAGAATGGAAGAACCCGATCACCTGCTGCAATTGGTCAGCCTGGCCCGACATTTCCTCGGACGTGGCGGCCAACTCTTCAGACGCCGATGCGTTTTGCTGGGTCGCCTTGCTCAGTTGACCCATGGCGCCACCAATCTGGGTGACAGCCGAGCTCTGTTCTTCGGAGGCCGCTGCGATTTCCTGCACCAAGTCCGACGTACGCTTGATAGACGGTACGATCTCTTCGAGCAGCTTACCAGCCCGCTCAGCGGTCGACACACTGTTGCCGGCCAGGTCGCCAATCTCCTTGGCGGCCTCTTGGCTGCGCTCGGCCAGCTTACGCACCTCGGCCGCAACGACAGCAAAGCCCTTGCCGTGTTCGCCGGCGCGGGCAGCCTCAATCGCGGCATTGAGGGCGAGCAGATTGGTCTGGTACGCGATGTCGTCAACGATGCTGATCTTGGAGGCAATCTGCTTCATGGCCTTGACCGTGGCGCTGACGGCCTCACCGCCCTCGCTGGCTTCTTTGGAGGCCTTGGTCGCCATGCCGTCGGTGACCTTGGCGTTGTCGCTGTTTTGCGAAATTGACGCCGACATCTGATCGATTGAGGCCGTGGTTTCCTCCACCGACGCCGCTTGCTCACTGGCGGCCTGCGACAGCGACTGCGCCGTGGCGCTCACCTGCCCGGCAGCACCGGTCAGGGCGTGCGCGGCTGCCCGCACCTCGTCAATAATGCCCGCC
>CAJAXU010000686.1 GCA_903948045.1 uncultured beta proteobacterium
ACGGACCGCAGCGAAAAGTTTCTGGCCAGTGAGACGGTGCGTGAAAAATTGTTTCGACTGACCGGCGACGAACTGCCCTATACCTCGACCGTCATCATCGACAAATTTGGCGAGGAAGCCGGTCGCGGCAAGCAAAAGCGCCTGCTGCGCATTGCCGCCACCATCGTGGTCGAGCGCGACACGCACAAGGCCATGGTGATTGGCGACAAGGGCGAGCGCATCAAGCGCATTGGCACCGAAACCCGGGTCGAGCTGGAAAAACTGCTAGACGCCAAGGTGTTCATCGAGCTCTGGGTCAAAGTGCGCTCCGGTTGGGCGGATGACGAAGCGCGGGTGCGCAGCTTTGGCTACGAGTAACCGGTATTCTGATGAACCGGCCTATGTGCTGCACCGCTACGACTGGAGCGAGTCCAGCCTGATCCTGGAGGTGTTCACGCGACACCATGGGCGCATTGCCTTGGTGGCCAAGGGCGCAAAGCGGCCCAGCTCCAATTTTCGGCCGATCTTGCTGCCACTGCAGCCGCTAAGGCTGAGCTTTGGTGGTGACGCTGAAATCCGCACGCTCAAGGGCGCCGAATGGGTGGGCGGCCATGTCATGCCCACCGGGGATGCCCTGTTGTCGGGCTATTACCTCAATGAGTTGCTGTTGACGCTGCTGGCACGCGACGACCCGCACCCCGTCCTGTTTGATATTTATGCGCAAGTGACGGCGGTCATGGCCAGTGGCCATGGCGAGCTGTTGCAGACGGCGCTGCGCGCCTTCGAGCTGCTGCTGCTGCGTGAGATCGGGCTGCTGCCCCTGCTGGATGCCCAGACCATGACGCTGGGCGGGCTTGAGCCCGACGCGCGCTATAGCCTGGTGCCCGAAGGGGGCCTGCGCCAGACAGCGGCCACCGACCGCGCCAGCCTGAGCGGTGCCCAATGGGCTGAGCTGCAGCAAGCGCTGGTCGACAGCGCACCATTTACCACCACGCTGCGCGCCTGCGCGGCGGTTATGGCCGAGCTCAAGCCGCAGCTACGCGCCCTGCTGAATTACCATTGCGGGGTGGGTACCCTGCGTACCCGGCAAATGATGATCGACCTGCAATCCCTATGAACACCACCGCGCTGTCCGTCAACGTCAACAAAGTCGCCACCCTGCGCAACACGCGCCACCTGGGCATCCCCAGCCTGACCCGCGCTGCCACCCTGTGCCTGCAGGCTGGCGCGCAGGGCATCACGGTTCACCCGCGACCCGATGAGCGCCACATTCGCGCCACGGATGTTCCAGAACTTGCGGCCCTGGTGCAGCAATGGCCCGGACGCGAGTACAACATCGAGGGCAACCCATTCCATAATCTGATGGAGGTCGTGGCCGACGTCTGCGCCCGCGGCCTGCCGGTGCACCAAGTAACCTTTGTGCCCGATGCCCAGGGCCAGTTCACCAGCGACCACGGCTGGAATTTTCCGGCCGATGCCGAGCGACTGCGGCCGCTGATTGTGCAGGCCCATGCGCTGGGCGTGCGGGTCAGCCTGTTCATGGACGCCGACGCCCCGGCCATGGCCGCCGCCCGCGCCGTCGGTGCCGACCGGGTCGAGCTGTACACCGAGCCCTATGCGGCTGCCTGGGGCACGCCGGCGCAAGCCGCGCAGTTGCAGCGCTTTGCCGATGCCGCCCGCGCCGCGCGGGCTGCCGGTCTGGGCATCAACGCCGGGCACGACCTCAATCGTGACAACCTCACCGCCTTTTTGTGCGAGGTGCCGGGGGTGCAGGAGGTGTCGATCGGCCACGCCCTGATCGCCGATGCGCTGGAGCTAGGCTACAGCGCCGCCGTGCAGGACTACCTGCGTTGCATTGCCGACGCCCAGACGGCGGCTGACCCGGCTTGAGCCGCGCGGCGGATGATTTACGGCATCGGCACCGACATCTGCGACGTACGCCGCATCCGCGCCAGCTTGGAACGCCATGGCGAGCGTTTCGCGCAAAAAATCCTGAGTGACGCCGAGCTGGCCACCTGGCGCAGCCGCAGCGCGCGCTGGCCCGAGCGCGG
>CAJAXU010000687.1 GCA_903948045.1 uncultured beta proteobacterium
CGCAGCTTGGCTTCGTTGGCGGCGTCAGAAAAGGCTTGGCCGACTTTGTCGTTCATCACTTCGTAGTGCACCGAGTAGCCATAGCGCTGGGCGACCACATTCATGGGCACCTTGCCGGGGCGAAAACCGTCCATCTTGACGGTACGGGCCATCTTCTTCAGACGGGTTTCAACTTCGGACTGGATGCTGCCCAAGGGCAAGCTCAGGGTGATCTTGCGTTCCAGTTTTTCCAGGGTTTCTACGGTCACAGCCATCAAGCTTCTCCAAAAAATGTACATGGTGCGCGGGGCGGGACTCGAACCCGCACATCCTTGCGGACGTCAGGACCTAAACCTGGTGCGTCTACCAATTTCGCCACCCGCGCAAGAAAACAAAAGGGGCGGCCTGTCAAACCACCCCCGGAAAATCGGTCAGCTGCAGATTTTAACCTGCTGTCACCGGTTCCCGTTTGACGCGGAACCAGGCTGCGTACATGGCCGGCAGCGCCAGCAGGGTCAGCACCGTGGCCACGATCAGCCCGCCCATGATGGCCACCGCCATCGGGCCCCAAAACACCGAGCGCGACAACGGAATCATGGCCAGCACGGCGGCGGCGGCGGTCAGCACGATCGGGCGCAACCGGCGCACCGCCGACTCGACGATCGCGTCCCAGGCCGGGATGCCACTGGCACGGTCCTGCTCGATCTGGTCGATCAAAATCACCGAATTGCGCTGGATCATGCCCATCAGGGCGATCACGCCCAGCAGTGCCACAAAGCCAAACGGCCGGCCCGACAACAACAGCGCCGAGGCCACGCCAAAAATACCGAGCGGCCCGGTCAGGAACACCAGCATCGCGCGGCTAAAGCTTTGCAGCTGCAGCATCAGCAGGGTGAAAGTGACAAACAGCATGATGGGCACACCGGCGGCGATCGAGGCCGAGCCCTTGCTGCTCTCCTCCACCGCGCCCGCCACCTCGATGCGGTAGCCGCCCTGCCCCTGCGCCCGCCAGCCGGCTTCGAGCTTGCGCAAGCCCGGCAACAGCTGGGCGGTGACAGTGGCGCCCTGCAGGCCTTCCACGATATCGCCCTGCACCGTGATGGCGTAATCACGGTTGTCGCGCCACAGCACGCCGGGTTCCCAGGCAAAGCTGGGCCGGGCGATTTGCGTCAGTGGAATGGACTTGCCACTGGCAGTGGTGAGGTAGGCGTTGGCGATGTCAGTGATGGCCTGGCGCTCGTCGGCCGGCTGGCGCAATACGATGTCGATCAGCCGGTCGCCCTCGCGGAACTGGCCCACCGTGCTGCCGGCCAGCAGCACCTTGGAGGCCTGGGCGATCGACTGGCTGCTCACGCCCAGCGCGCGCGCCTTGGCCTGGTCCACATCCAAGCGCAGCACCTTGACGAATTCGTTCCAGTTGTCGTTGACGCCGCGCATGTTGGCGTTGTCGCGCAGCAGCGCCTTGACCTCGTCCGCGCGCTGGCGCAACACTGCCGGCTCGCCCCCGACCACCCGGAACTGCACCGGGTAGGCTACCGGCGGGCCGTTGGGCAAAATTTTGACGCGGCTGCGCACCTCAGGAAATTCTTGCGCCATCAGCGCCGGCAGGGCAATGCGCAGCGATTCCCGCGTTTTCAGGTCCTTGGGCAGGATGATGAACTGCGACACATTGCTCTGCGGAAAAATCGCGTCCATCGGCAAATAGAAGCGCGGCACGCCCGAGCCGACCCAGGTGCTGACCGTGCTCACGCCCGGCTCTGCCATCAGGCGCGCCTCGATGCGCTGGGCGACCTGCTCGTTCAGTGCCAAAGAACTGCCCTCAGGCAGCCAGGCATCCAAAAGCACCTCAGGGCGGCTGGAATCTGGGAAAAACTGCTGCTGCACCCGGCCCATACCGACCAGCCCGAGTGCAAAGGTCAGCAGCATCAGGCCGATGGTGATCCAGCGGTGCGTCACGCTCCAGTTCACGGCGCGGCGAAAGCCCCGGTAAAACGCGGTGTCGTAAGACTCATGCGGCTCACCCGGCGTGTGCGGCTTGACCTTGAGCAGCACCGTGCCCAGGTACGGCACAAAATAGACCGACACCAGCCAGCTCAGCACCAGCGCCAGCACCGTGACACCAAAAATGGCAAAGGTGTACTCGCCAGTGGCCGACTTGGCAATGCCGATCGGCAAGAAGCCCACGGCGGTGATCAGCGTGCCGGTCAGCATCGGCATGGCGGTGATCTCATAGGCAAAGGTGGCGGCGCGCACCTTGTCGTAGCCCTCCTCCAATTTACGCACCATCATTTCCACCGCAATGATGGCGTCATCGACCAGCAGCCCCAGCCCGATGATGAGCGAGCCCAGCGATATCTTGTGCAGGCCGATGCCCCAGTAGTACATGCCCAGAAAGGTCAGCGCCAGCACCAGCGGGATGGTGATGCCCACCACCAGGCCCGGGCGCATGTCCAGGTAGTAACGCTTGAACCAGGGCTGGGCCCCGCTGCGTTTGTGCAGGCCCAGGCTGATGAAGCTGACTGCCAGCACGATCGCGATGGCCTCGATCAGCACCGAGACGAACTCATTGACCGACTTGGCCACCGACGTCGGCTGGTCCTGCACATTGACCAGGCGCACCCCGGCCGGCAGCGTGGCGCCAATGCGCGCGGTGGCGGACTCCAGCGCCTGACCCAGCGCAATGATGTCGCCGCCCTTGGTCATGGACACGCCCACCGCAATCACCTGGCGGCCTTGGTGGCGAACCTTGACGCTGGCCGGGTCTACATAGCCGCGCCGGATCTCGGCAATGTCGCCCAGGCGCAGCTGGTTGCCCGAGCTGCCGCGGATCGGCATGGCAGCCAGCTGCTCCACCGCCGTGAACTGGCCCGCCACCCGCACCTGCAACACGTCCAGCGGCGTCTGCAGGGTGCCGGCGCCCTCCACCGCGTTTTGCTGGCCGAGCTGGGCCAGCACCTGGTTCATGTCTAGCCCCAGTTGTGCCAGGCGGCGTTGCGAGATCTCGATGTAGAGCTTTTCGTCCTGCACGCCAAACAGCTCGACCTTGTTCACATCGGGCACGCGCAGCAGCTGCTGGCGCACCTCGTCGGCAAAGGCCTTGCTCTCGGCCAGGCTGAAGCCGTCGGCCTCCAGCGCGTAGATCACGCCATAGACATCGCCAAACTCGTCATTGAAGAACGGCCCCTGCACGCCCGCAGGCAGGGTCTGGCGCATGTCGCCCACCTTTTTGCGCACCAGGTACCAGAGGTTGGCCACCTCGGAGGCCTTGGATGAGTCTTTCAGCTGGAACAGGATGGTGGTCTCGCCCGGCTTAGAGTAGCTGCGGATCTTGTCGGCGTAGGGCACCTCCTGCAGGGTGCGCTCGATCTTGTCGGTGACCTGCTCGGCCATCTGCTGCGCTGTGGCACCGGGCCAGACCGCCCGCACCACCATGATGCGGAAGGTGAACGGCGGGTCTTCGTCCTGGCCGAGCTGAAAGTAGGCGGCCAGGCCAAGCACCATCAGCACCAGCATCAGGTAGCGGGTGAGTGCGCCGTGTTCGAGCGCCCATTTGGAGAGGTTGAAGCGCTCTGGCTTGTTGGGCTGGGTCATCACAGCCTCACTTGGTGGCGCTGGCAGCGCCGACCGGGGATGGCGCCGAGGCCGGGCTTGCTACGGATTGTGTAGCTAGAGACCCAATAACCACGGGGGCTACAGCCTGTTTTTCTTTATAAATCGTGACCTTCTGGCCGGGCGACAGCACGTGCACGCCGGCCACCACCACCTGCATGCCGGGCTGCAGGCCGGCGCCACCACCACCTCGTTGCCGTCGGCCGTGGCAATTTGTACCGGCTGCAAGCGCACCGTCATGCTGGCGCTGTCGAGCACCCACACTGCCGAGGTCTGGCCGTCCTGGCGGAAGGCGCTGGTCGGCAGCTTGATCACTGGCGCCCCATTGCGGGCAAAGGCCTGCGGCAACACGGACACCGTGCTGCCCAAGGGCGGCGCACTGCGGCTGTCAATGGCCACCTTGACGCCAAAGGTGCGCGTCACCGGGTCGGCACTGGCCGCCACCTCGCGCACCACTCCCTGGATCGGCGCGCCGCCCGACCAGCCGCGCACCTCGACGGCAGAGCCTTTTTTGATCTGCATAACCTTGTCCTCCGGCACGGCAAACACCACGTCGCGGGCGCCATCCTGCGCAATGCGCAGCACCGGGGTGCCGGCCGCCAGCACCTGGCCCACCTCGGCCTCCACCGCCGTCACCACCCCAGACACATCGGCCAGCAGCCGGGTGTAGGCCGCCTGGTTGCCCTGCCCGGCCAACTGCGCCTGCGCCTGATCCAGCTGGGCCTGCGCCGCCTTGAGGCTGGCCTCGCGCCGCTCCAGCTCAGCGCTGCTGATGAAATTCTGCTCACGCAAATCCTTGAAGCGCTTGAAATCGGCCGCGGCCAGATCGCGGTTGGTGCTGGCTGCGCTGACCTGAGCGCGCGCAGCGTCGGCCGCCAGCTGGTAATCCTGCGGATCCAGCTGGGCCAGCAGTTCGCCCGCACGCACGCGCTGGCCCGGCTCAGCCTGCCGGCGCACCAACTTGCCCGCCACCCGAAAGCCCAGGCGCGACTCGACCCGGGCCCGCACCTCGCCGGCAAACTCGGCACTGGAGCCAATATTGCCCAGGCCCACGGTGACCAACTTGACCGAGCGCACCGGCTCCTCGGTGGGGGCGGGGCGGGAACAGGCGGCCAGCAGCAGGGTGGCGCACAGCAAGGCGGCGCCGGTTCGGATAGACGGTTTGAACATGGACAGACAGGACGACGGGTTGGTGACAGACAGGTCAGGCAGCAATCTACTGACCAGAGGGTTAGTAATTTAGGTGAAAAGCTTGAGCCTGTCAAGTTTGGGCGAAAATCCGGCGATGCTCCCCACCGACACGCCGGCTCCCCCCATCACGCATTACGAGAATTTTCCGGTAGCCTCCTGGCTCTGCCCGGCCCGGCTGCGGGCGCCAATTGCGGCCATCTACCACTTTGCCCGCACCGCTGATGACTTGGCCGATGAGGGTGAGGCAAGCCCGGCCGAGCGCTTGCAGGCGCTGGCGGCCTACCGGCAGGCGCTGCGGTCTGCATCGGCCGGGCTGCCCGTGGCGCCAGACCAACCCTGGGCCTGGGTGTTTGCGCCGCTGCAGCAGGTGATCACGACCCATCAACTGCCAACCCAGCTGCTGCACGACCTGCTCGATGCTTTTGTGCAGGATGTGGAAAAAACCCGTGACGGTGCCGGCTACGCCGACCAGGCTGAGCTGCTGGCCTACTGCGCCCGCTCGGCCAACCCGGTCGGCCGGCTGCTGCTGCACCTGTACGGCGTGACCGATGCGCAGGCGCTGCAGCAGAGCGACCAGATCTGCACCGCACTGCAGCTGATCAATTTTTGGCAAGACCTGAGCGTGGACCTGCCGCGCGGCCGGTACTACATGCCGGCGGCTGACTGCACGCGCCACGGCGTGACGCAGACCGAGCTGCTGACACGCCAAGCAACTGACAAAACGACTATTTTGATAGCAGGAAACGTAGCACTGGCAAGGGCTGGCATGCTAAAAGGCTCTGAACTGGTGCACCGCATTCCAGGCCGGGCCGGCTGGGAGCTGCGGCTGGTGGTGCAGGGCGGCCTGCGCATTCTGGACCGAATCGAGGCGCTGAACTTTGCCACGCTGCAGACCCGCCCTACCCTGCGCCGGCGCGACCTGGCTCTGATGCTGTGGCGCGCGCTGTGGATGTAACAATAAGGCCATGAGCCCAGAGCAGTACGTCCAGCAGAAGGCTGCCGCCTCGGGCAGCAGTTTTTACTACGCCTTTTTGTTTTTGCCGCCCCCACGGCGGGCGGCCATCACCGCTTTTTATGCCTTTTGCCGTGAGGTTGACGACGTGGTAGACGACACGCTGGACGCCAGTGTGGCCGCCACCAAACTGGCCTGGTGGCAGACTGAGGTGGCCAAAGCCTATGACGGCAACCCCAGCCACCCTGTGATGCGGGCCCTGCTGCCCATGGCCGCCAACCACGCCATCGAGCAGCGCCACCTGCAAGCCGTGATCGAAGGCTGCCAGATGGACCTGGCGCAAACTCGCTACCTGGACTACCCTGGGCTGCAGCGCTACTGCCACCTGGTGGCGGGCGTGGTGGGTGAGGTGGCGGCCAACATCTTTGGCCAGACGCAGCCGCAGACCACCGCTTATGCCCACAAACTGGGGCAGGCGCTGCAGCTGACCAACATCATCCGCGACGTGGGCGAAGACGCGCAACGTGGCCGCATCTACCTGCCGGTGAACGAGCTGCAGCAGTTTGAGGTGAAGGCACAAGATATTTTGCAGCGCAGCTATTCGACGCGTTTCACCGCCCTGATGCAGTTTCAGGCTCGGCGCGCCCAAGGCTTGTACGACGAAGCGCTGGCCCTGCTGCCCGAGCCCGACCGCCGCGCCCAAAAGCCCGGCCTGATGATGGCCAGCATTTACCGCGCCCTGCTGCGCGAGATCGAACGCGACCAGTTCCAGGTGCTGCACCAACGTATCAGTCTGACCCCACTGCGCAAACTGTGGCTGGCCTGGAAGGTGCAAGCCCTGGGCCGGCTGTGAGCTTGGGCACCAGGCGGCTGGACGTTGCCATCATCGGGGCGGGTTGGGCCGGCATGGCGGCGGCAGTAGAGGCGACGCGGGCGGGGCACGCGGTCACAGTCTTTGAGGCCAGCCGACAAACCGGCGGGCGGGCACGGGCCTTGCCAGGGGTTAGGTGCAATGGCCAGCCAATCACCGTTGACAACGGCCAGCATATATTGATTGGCGCCTATACCGAGAGCCTGCGCTTGATGCGATTGGTAGGCGTCAACCCCAAAACCGCCCTGTTGCGCCTGCCCATGACGCTGCGCTTTGCTGATGGCGGCGGGCTGCGCCTGCCGCGGCTGCCGGCACCCGTCAACCTGTTGCTGGGCGTGCTAGACGCGCGCGGCTGGCTTTGGGCTGACAAAACTGCGCTGCTCAAGGCCGCCCAGCAATGGCGCAAAGACCGTTTTCAATGTGATGCCAGCCTGAGCGTGGCCGCGTTGTGCGAGGGGCTGCCACAGCGCATCCTGACAGAGCTGATCGAGCCGCTGTGCGTGTCGGCCCTGAACACGCCGCCGGCGCGGGCCAGTGCCCAGGTTTTTTTGCGGGTGCTGGGCGACGCCATGTTTGGCGTGGCGGGTGGCTCGCACCTGCTGCTGCCCAGGGTGGACCTGGGTGAGCTGTTCCCCGATGCAGCCGCCCGCTGGCTGCTGCAGCACGGCGGCCACCTGGCGCTGGAGACGCGGGTCAACTCAGTGCTGGCGCAGGGCAACCAATGGCGCGTGCAGGGCCAGCTGTTTGACGCCGCGATCTTCGCCACAACATCAACAAATGCGGCTCTAACCCTTGATGCAACTGCGTTTTCAGCTACAGAATCCATAGCACAGCAAATTCACGCCTGGCGCCAGACCAGCCGTGCCCTGCAGTTTGAGCCGATCGCCACCGTCTATGCCTGGGGTGCGCAAGCGCGTCTGTCGCAACCGATGCTGGGGCTGCGCAGCCAGCCTGGCGCCGCCGATGGCGCCGCGCCCGCCCAGTTTGTATTTGACCGCGGCCAACTCGGCGGCCCGGCCGGCTTGCTGGCATTTGTGGCCAGCGCCAGCCGCTGGGATGCAGCAACGGTGCAGCGGCAGGTGTTGCAACAGGCGCAGGACCAGCTTGGCCTGCGGCTGCAAGCAGTGCAAACGGTGGTAGAAAAGCGCGCCACTTTTGCCTGCACGCCTGGCCTGCAGCGCCCGCCGATGCAGATCGCGCCTGGCTTGCTGGCTTGCGGGGACTACGTGGAAGGGCCCTACCCGGCCACGCTGGAAGGCGCCGTGCGCAGCGCCATCGCGGCAGTCAAGGCCTTATAAAGGTTGCGCCCGCCAGCAAATCACACAGTTCACCCAGATGGGTGACGGTGGCATGGGGCTGCGCCTCGTGCTGCCAAGTCTGGCGCTCCCGATTGACCCACACCGCCTGCATACCGGCCCCAAGAGCGCCCAGCACATCCAGTGCGGCATCGTCGCCCACATGCAGCACCTGCGCTGGCGCCAGCCCGAGGCGGCGGGCAGCTGCTGCAAAAATGCGGCCATCGGGCTTGGCCACGCCAGCGTCGCGCGCGCTGACGCTGCCAGCAAACAAGTGGCCCACCCCCACCCTTGCCACGTCAGCATTGCCATTGGAGACCGCCAGCACCGGGTACCGTGCCGCCAGCTGCGTCAGTGCCGGCAGCGCGTCGTCATAAAAATCAACCCGGTGCCGCTCAGCAAAAAACACTTCAAAGGCCTCTGGCGCATGGGCAGTGTCTTCGCCGCACTGGTGCAGTGCCAGCCGAATCAACTCTTGGCGCTGGTGGCTCAGGTCATGGTGCAGGTCGGGCCGGGCATCCATCACTTGCTGGCGCAAAGCGGCACGCGACTTGCTGTCGGCCACCAGTGCGGCAGCCGCCGGCGCCAGCGGTGCAAGCCAGCCCTGAAGGGCGAGTTCGGCCCGGGCAATGGTGGGCCAGACCGGCCACAAAGTGTCATCTAGATCAAGGC
>CAJAXU010000688.1 GCA_903948045.1 uncultured beta proteobacterium
GCCCAGCCCCACGATCATCTGTCCCACGCGCTCCCGGCTACAGGTACAAGCAAAGTGTGGTGCCGCCTGCCCCGTCACTGGTGGAAACAGGCGCAGATCCTCTTCCCAGAACAAACGGCGCAGAATAGTTTGGGCATCCAGCGTTAACAATTCTTCGCGCTTAAGGCTGGATGCCAGCAGCGCGATCCGGTTGTAGTGCTCGTTCAAACCGATCTCGTCCTCGTCGGCCTGGCGCGCCGAAATTCCGGCCAGGTTGCCGACCCCGGCCATGGGCAGACGCTGGATCAGCAGGCCAGCGGCCACATCACCATCGGCGGCCAGCACCAAGCGGGTATCGAGTTGCTCGCTTTGCAGCATGTAGTGCTCCAGCACATCACTTAGCTTTTCCAGCTTTTCACGTTGGTCGCCAAACAGCGGCACCACGCCCTGATAAGGTTGCTGGCCCGGAAAGCGGTCTTTTGGGTCAAGTGTGATGGCACATTTGCCCTGGTTACTGACATTGACCATCGCGCTGAGGCTAGCCCCCGGCACCACGGCGGTGGTCACGGTGGCAGTGGCACGCAGGGCCAGATCGGGCTGCACCTCAGCCACAGCCAGTTTGACCGGGCCATCACCAAAGATCTGCAAAATCAACGCACCGTTGAACTTGATGTTGGCCTGCATCAGGCAGGCGGCCGCCACCATTTCGCCCAACAGCTCTTGCACGGGGACCGGGTAGGCGCCAGCCGGGCTACCCTCAGCGCGCCGTCGCAGCACCTCAGTCCAGCCGTCAGTGACGCGCACCAGCATGCCGCGCACCGGCAGGCCTTCAAACAAAAATTTATGCAGTTCAGCCACTTGGGGTCAGCCCAGTTTCTTCAGGCCGGTCCGAAAACGCTGGGCGTTGTCGACATAGTGCCGAGCGCTCATGCGCAGACCTTCGAGTTGCTCGGGGCTGAGCTGGCGCACCACCTTGGCGGGGCTGCCCAGGATCATTGAGCCATCTGGGAACACCTTACCCTCGGTCACCAAGGCGCCGGCACCGACCAGGCAGCCCTTGCCAATCACCGCGCCATTGAGCACCACCGCGCCAATGCCGATCAGCGAGCCGTCACCAATGGTGCAGCCGTGCAGCATCACCTGGTGGCCCACCGTCACATCTTCGCCCACGGTCAGCGGCATGCCGACATCGGCGTGCAGCACGCTGAGGTCCTGGATGTTGCTGCCGCGCCCAATGCGGATGGTCTCGGTGTCACCGCGCAGCACGGCGCCAAACCAGATGCTGGTGTCGGCGGCCAACGCGACATCGCCCATAACCTGGGCGCTGTCAGCAACCCAGGCCGAGTCGGCGAGTTGGGGGGCGATGCCGTCGATTTCGTAAATGGCCATGTCGAGTCCGTGTAGCTGCGTTCCGTAGAATTGTACGGATGAACGCTTCCCCACCAGGCCAGAGATGACCGACTCGGCCCGCCACCTGGCCCAACGCCTGCTGCTGATCGATAACCCGGTGACCAAAGCACAGCAGGTGCGTCAGCTCGACCTGAACGCCTTGCAGATCAATCCAGAGACCTGCATTGCCGATGCAGCCGGTTTGCCCGGCCGGCCAGACCGGCCGTTGCTGGTGCCACCCCAGCAGTTGAAACCCCGCTCCCCCGGCACACGCGAGGGCTTGGGCGCATTGATCCATGCGCTGGCCCACATTGAGGCCAACGCCATCAACTTGGCGCTGGATGTGAGCTGGCGCTTTGCCGGTATGCCCGAGCGTTTTTACCGCGAATGGCTGCAGGTGGCGCATGAAGAGGCGCTGCATTTTGAGTTGCTGCGGGAGCACTTGCTGACGCTGGGCTTTGAGTACGGCGACTTCCCGGCCCACAACGGCCTGTGGGAGATGGCACAAAAAACCCAAGGCAGCCTGCTGGCCCGCTTGGCGCTGGTACCGCGCACCCTGGAGGCCCGTGGGCTGGATGCCTCAATCCCGATCCGCAACCGGCTGGTGTCGGTCGGCGACCATCCCGGCGCGGCCATCCTTGACATCATCCTGCGCGACGAAATTGGCCATGTGGCCGTGGGCAACCATTGGTTCCGTTATCTGTGTTCAGCCCAGAATCTCGACCCGATTAGCACCTTTGCAGAACTGGCCGAGCGACATGGTGCACAAAAGCTCAGGGGGCCGTTCAACCTAGCGGCGCGCCGGGCCGCCGGCTTTGACGAGGCCGAACTGGCGCTGCTGGGGGCCTAAGCCGCGCTAGCCGCGCGGGTGATGCTGCGCGTGCAGGGTCTTGAGCCGCTCGCGCGCCACATGGGTGTAGATGGTGGTGGTGGAAATGTCGGCATGGCCGAGCAGCATCTGCACCGCACGCAGGTCAGCGCCATGGTTGAGCAGGTGGGTGGCAAAGGCATGGCGCAACGTGTGCGGCGACAGTGGCACCGTGATCCCGGCCTGCCGCGCGTATTTTTTGACGATCATCCAGAACATCACCCGGCTCATGGCACTGCCAGCGTGAGCGCCACGCGTACTGACAAACAGGTCTTGCGTTGCCTGGCCCGCCAGCAACTCGGGGCGGGCAACCGCGAGATAACGCGCCAGCCACAGGCTGGCGACTTCGCCAAAGGGCACCAAACGCTCCTTGTTGCCTTTGCCCAGCACCCGCAGCACGTTGTCTGCCAGGCTGATGTTGAGCACCTTCAGCGTCACCAGCTCGCTCACGCGCAGTCCACTGGCGTACATCAGCTCCAGCATGGTGCGGTCGCGCACACCCAGCGCGCCCTCCGCATCAGGGGCGGCCAGCAGGGCCTCCACCTGCGGTTCGGTGAGCGTCTTGGGCACGCGCAGCGCTTGGCGGGCCGCCTGCAGCTTAAGGGTTGGGTCAGCGACGATCAAACGCTCGCGCAGGGCCCAGCGAAAATAGCGCTTGAAGACGGTCAGTCGACGATTGGCCGTGCTCGCCTTGGTGGCGGCGTGACTGGCAGCAAAGTAAGCATTGAGGTCGCCCTCAACGCTGCCAAGCAGCGACTGGCCCTGGCCGGTCAGCCAGGTGGCGTACAGGGTCAGGTCACGCCGGTAAGCTGCCAGCGTGTTGCGCGCAAGGCCTTCTTCCAGCCAGAGCGCGTCGATGAAATCGTCAACTGGCGCGTCGGTATTCACTCAAGCTTGAGTTTGGCAGTCTCCACGACCTTTTTGTAGACCGCCAGCTCGTCCTTCATCTGCTGTGCAAACTGCTCAGGCGTGTTGCCCAGCACCACTGAGCCCGTGTCTTCGATGCGCTTGCGCACCGCCGGGTCTTCCAGCGCCTTGCGGGTGGCAGCGTTGATCTTGTCCACCACCTCGCGCGGCATACCCTTGGGCCCGATGATGCCGTAGTAGGCCATGCGGTTCACCGGCTCCAGGCCCAGTTCCTTGAAGGTCGGCACATCGGGCAGAGCGGCAAGCCGCTGCGGTGCGGCCACCGCCAGCGCCACCAGCCGGTTGGCCTTGATGTGCGGTAAGGCCGATGGCACGTTGTCAAATATGATTTCGACCTGGCCGCCGACCGTATCACGCAAAGCCGGACCGGCGCCGGAATAGGGAATGTGCGTGACAAAAACGCCTTCCAAGCTCTTCCAGAGCTCGGTCTGCAGGTGGCCAATGCCACCGGTGCCGGAGGACGAATAGGAGTAACGGCCCGGCGACTTTTTCAGCACCGCCAAAAACTCCTTGTAATTTTTAGCCGGAAAACTCGGGTGCACCGCGATCACATTGGGCGTGGCGGCAATATTGATCACCGGCGTGAAATCGGTGGCGGCGTCATAGGGCATCTTCGGGTTGATGGCCGGGTTGGCTGCTGTGGTTGAGACGGTGGCCATACCCAGCGAGTAGCCATCCGGCACAGCCTTTGCCGTTTCATTGGCGCCCACCACGCCACCGCCGCCCGCCTTGTTCTCAATGACGACGTTCTGACCCAGTGCCTTGCCCAGGGGCTCCGAGATCACACGCGCCACGATGTCGGTGGTGCCGCCCGGCGCGAACGGAACCTGCAGCTTCACCACCCGGTTGGGGTAGCCCTGGGCCAGCGCGGTACCAGCCAGAGCAAAAACACAACAGGCCACAAGGGTTCGACGGTGCATCATGAGAGGACTCCTGAAAAACAAAAGAAAAGCGCGTTCAGCGCCATTATTAACTGGGCGGCAGCCCGCTTGACGGAGGGCTTCCACGTAGGGGCAAACCCGCAGCAGGCATCGGGATCACTGCTATCCTCGCCGGGTGAATTTTGCCCAATTGCTCTTCCCCGATTTCTCCCTGATCCTGTGCGGTTACCTGGTCTGCCGCTACACCCCGCTCAACCGCACGGTGTGGGAACAAGTTGAGACCCTGGTCTATTTTCTGTTTTTCCCAGTATTGCTGTTTCATTCGATTGTGAAAAGCCCGCTGGATATCGGTGCCGCCTCGGGCCTGATCGGCGCCGGCTGGGCGCTGGGCCTGACCGGCATTGGTCTGGCCTACTCCCTGCCCCACTGGCCCTGGCTCGGGCGGCATATTCCGGCGCGCGACCACGCCGCCAGCACCCAGGTGGCGTTTCGCTTCAATTCCTTCATTGGCCTGGCATTGGCCGAGCGCCTGGCCGGGCCGCAGGGCCTGTTACTGATCGCGGTACTGATCGGGGTTTGCGTGCCGCTGTTCAATGTGGCTGCCGTCTGGCCCATGGCGCGCCAGGGTCAGCGCGGCTTTGCCGGGGTGCTGTTGCGCAATCCGCTGATCATCGGCACCGCCAGCGGGCTGGCAGCTAATCTGCTGGGTCTGCGTATTCCGGACTGGCTGGAGCCCACCCTCAGCCGCATGGGCGGGGCGTCGCTGGCGCTTGGCCTGATGGCGGCCGGCGCCGGCATGCAGTTCGGTGCGCTGGGCCGCGCCAAGTCAATGGCCGTGATCTTGCTGGCGATCAGACACCTGGTGCTGCCAGTGGCAGCACTGGGCTTCGCTCGGGTGTTTGGCCTGGACCCGGTGCAAACCACCGTGTTGCTGGCGTTTTCGGCCTTACCTACCGCCCCCAGCGCCTACGTGCTGGCCGCGCGCATGGGTTACGACGGCGCCTATGTGGCAGGGCTGGTCACTTTGTCCACGTTACTGGGCATGCTCAGCCTGCCGTTTGCATTGGGCACACTCAGGGCGATTTGATCCAGGGCCCTGGGGTTGAGGTACAGCTTGTCGAAGAGCCAACGGTATCTGCCGCTTTGGAATCGGGTGATGTCGGCATGCGCGAAGCGGGCCGGGCCGTTGCGGTACAGCGTGCCGCTGAAACTAGCGACAAGCCTTGCAGCAGGTGGCGGCGTGTCAGGGGTGTCGCAGGGGTGGTGCTCATGGTGTGGCCCCACTTACTGAACCGGCAGCTCAAGCGTCAGCCCCTGCGCCGGCAGGGTGATGCCGGCCGCCTGAAAACTGGGCGGCCCAAAACTGCCGCGGGCGTTGTTGGAAAAACCATAAGGCTCGGTCGGCAGGCCCATCAGATTGCTGTCGAGCTGACCGTTGCCATTGAGGTCGTGGTAAGCCGAAAAGGCGTACTGGCCCGGGGCCAGATCGCGCAGCACCAGCGTGACACGGCCGGCGGCGTCGCGAGTGGCGGCCGGGATTTGCACCCCTTTGGCCACAGTTTTGGGAAAGCTTGTTGCACTGTCAAACAGGCCGAGCATGACATTGCCTGCGCCAGACTGGATGTTGTTGACCACCACCGTCAGGTCCGCCGCCTGGGCCGGCAGGGCGCACAGCGGCCCGGCGATGGCGGCGAACAAGAGGCGGGCGGCCAGGTCTTGGCGCCGGGCGGTGAATTGCGTAAAGAAAAACATGAGAGGCTCCGGTTAAGTTGGGAGCCGCAGTGTCCGAGCGGTGCGGTACGGGCACCAGCTTGTTGCGACGAAACGCCAGAAGAAGGGTGCCAAGCGCAGCCGGCGCCAGGTTTCAAGATGTTGACAGAGATCAACTCAGCCTGAACGGCAGGGCTGACCGATACGCTCACTCGGCGCCAGCCTGCCTGTTCAGGGACGCGTAACGCGCTGACCGGACCGAGCGGACATGGTGCATTGCTCTTTCCATCGGAACACCCATGGCAAAAAGGGTTTCCGCCGCGATCATCAAGCCGCTTTCCAGCACCTCGGGAATGACCTCTGAGGCCCCTGCTGACTTCAAGCGCGCCACGTCCTTGTCGTCGCTGGTCCGGACGATGACCGGCACCCCCGGACGTTCGGAACGCACAAGTCGGACCACTCTTTGCGCCGAATGGACGTCAGGGTAGGTGATGACAACGACACGTGCACGCGCGAGACCGGCGGCCAGCAACACCTCTCGATGGTCGGCGTTGCCAAAAACGACGTTGACCCCCTTTGACCTTGCCTTGGCAATGCACTGGGGGTCGGCATCGAGCCCGATGAATGGCATGTTCTCCAGCGCCAGCAACTCACCAATTCGCTCGCCAACCCGTCCATAACCGCAAAGGACGACATGGTCCGAAAGTGCACTGCCATGCACCGCAACGTCGCGCAGAATAGCAACGCTACGCGGCCCGTCGCTGCGACCCAGGTCCACCGGGAGTCTGGCTGCCCGTTTGATCAGGAACGGGGCGATGAACATCGAAATCAGCATGGCCGACAAAGTGATTTGAAACACGTCAAGCGTGATGAGACGAAGCTGATGGGCCAACTCCACCAGAACAAGCCCGAACTCGCCTGCCTGTGCCAGTTGGGCCGCCGTTCTCAGCGCGATGGCTGCGGGAACTCGGGACACATAGGCCATCAACAGCACGACGCTGGCTTTGCCTCCGATCAGCAGCAGAACCGCAAGCCCGAGTGCAGCGAGGTTGTCCAACACAAAACGCAAATCCAGCATCATGCCGATCGTGACAAAAAACAGGCCGAGCAAAATGTCTCGAAAGGGACGAATGTCTGCCTCCACCTGATGTCGGTAAATGGTTTCCGAAATCAGCATGCCGCCCACAAACGCACCCAAAGCCAGGGACAAGCCGCTCTGGGCCGTGAGGTAAGACAGCCCGACGACGATCCAGAGCGTGGACAACACCAGCAGTTCGCCCGAGCGGTGTTGCGCCACTTTTCCAAGGATCCAACCAAGGTAGCGCTGACCGACCCAAACTAACAGGGCAAGCACAACAACAGCCTGTACCGCCGCAACACCCAGGGCATACAGCAAACCGTCGCCAGGGGCAGCCAGTGCGGGAAGAAGAATGAGACAGGGAACGACTGCGAGGTCTTGAAACAGCAGCACACCCATGGTCTGCCGGCCTGAGCGGGAATGCAGCTCGAAGTTGTCCGACAGCATACGGGCGACAATGGCGGTCGAGGACATCGCAACCGCCAGGCCAATGACAATGCCACTTTTCCAACCCTGTCCGTAGGCCAGCCACGTCACCAGACCCGTGATCACTGCGGTCAGCACCATCTGACTTGATCCGAAGCCGAATACCAGCTGTCGCATCGCCTTCAATCGCTTGAGGCTGAATTCAAGACCGATGGAGAACATCAAGAACACGATGCCGAATTCAGCAAATTCGGCAGTGGTTTCGGTCTGGCTGAGCACAGAAAACCCGTGAGGACCCAGAGCGATGCCGATCACCAAATAACCCAGCATGCTCGGCAATTTGAGCCTGCCAGCCAAGGCCACCACCGCGACCGCGGCAGTCAACATCAGCAACAGCGGCACGAGATTTTGGTACACGCCGGCATGATAGCGTTCATCTACTCAGTCGTGGCCAGCCCAATACCCGTTTCTGCGGGCTGCTTGCAGCGACCACGACGCAGGTCAAAAACTGTCGATGGGCAATGCGTTAAAAGAGGACGATGAATCGACGCAATACCCATTGAAGCAGGCCCAGGACAGCCATGGTCTGGATTCAATTTATCGGGTGCACCCTACTGTTAGTTCACGCCGCCACCCTGGGCTCCGCCATCACCGTGACCGGGCTGGCCACGATTAGGCCATTTTCGAAACCACGCGGGCGAACTCTGGGCACCATCAGTTGGGTCAGCGTGGCGTTGATGGCGATTGACATGCTGACTACCGGCCGGCTCTTTCTTCATGGCAACTAAGGCAACCACCCCAGCCACGCCGCCAGCTGGCGACTGGCATCTGCGCGATGTGCCCGCGCTGATCGAGGCGCATGGTGTGGACCCAGCGCTGGGTCTGCACGAGCACCAGGCCGCCGACCGCGCGCGCCACTATGGCGCCAACGCCTTGCCCAGTGTCAGCAGCCATGGCTTGGGTGTCTTGTTGCTGGAGCAGTTCAATAACTTCATGGTGTGGGTGCTGCTGGCAGCGGCCCTGATCTCCGGCGTGGTCGGCGATTGGCTGGACACGCTGGTGATCGTGGTCATTGTGCTGCTCAATGCCGCCATCGGGCTGGTGCAGTCCTGGCGCGCCGACCAGGCACTGGCAGCGCTGCAGCGCCTCTCGGCTGCGCAGGCCACCGTGTTGCGCGGCGGCTCGGTGCGGCAACTTCCAGCGCAGGCGCTGGTGCCCGGCGATATCGTGCTGCTGGAGGCGGGCAACCAGGTGCCTGCCGACCTGCGGCTGATCAAGACGGCACAGCTCAAGGTGGACGAGTCGGCGCTGACCGGCGAATCGGTCACGGTCGACAAACACGCGGCCTTGCTCACCGACGTCGCGCCGGCTCTCGGCGACCGCCTGAACATGGCTTACAAGGGCACCACGGCCACGCATGGGCGGGGGCACGGCCTGGTGGTGGCCATCGGTCAGGCCACCGAACTGGGCAAAGTGGCTGCACTGCTGGCGCAGGACACCTTTCGCAGTACCCCGCTGCAGCGGCGGCTGGCTGCCTTTGGCAAGCGTGTGGCGCTGGCCGTTTTGGCCATTTGTGCCGTCATCTTCGGTGTGGGTGTGCTGCGTGGCGAGGCACCGCTGCTGATGGCGATGACAGCCATCAGCCTGGCGGTCGCCGCGATTCCGGAGGCGCTGCCGGCGGTGGTCACGGTGCTGCTGGCCCTGGGCGCGCGCCGGATGGTGGCTGTCAACGCGCTGGTCCGCCGCTTGCCGTCGGTCGAAACCCTGGGCTCGGTCACCTACATCTGCTCTGACAAAACCGGCACCCTGACGCAAAACCGCATGCAGGTGCAAACGCTGATGGCAGGCCAGCCAGACCAGGCCCTGGGCGCGGCCACCCTGCCCGGCCCGACCCCGGTCACGGCGGCCCACCTGGCGCTGCTGCAAGCCGGCGCCCTGTGCAACGATGCTGCCGCCGGGCCCGACCACACCTGGCTGGGCGACCCCACCGAAACGGCGCTGACCGATGCGGCGGCCCGAGCCGGCCTGCTCAAAACGGCGCTTGACGGCGAGTGGCCCCGGGTGATGGAGCTGCCATTTGATTCGGTGCGCAAACGCATGAGCACGGTTCACCCCACGCCTGCGGGGTTCACCAGCTTTACCAAAGGTGCGCCCGAATCGGTGATTCCCGTGTGCACCAGCCTGTGGCCGGCCACGGCCGATGCTGCCGCCAGCCGCTTTGAGCCCCAGGCCTGGCTGGCGCACGCCAATGCGTTGGCGGCGCGGGGACTGCGGGTGCTGGCCATCGCGCAGCGCGACCATCACCGCCTGCCGACAGACACCACGGCGAACAGCGACATCGAACGCGACCTCCAGCTGATTGGCCTGATGGGCCTGATTGACCCACCCCGCCCGGAAGCGGCAGCCGCAGTGCGCGAGTGCCTGGCCGCCGGCGTGACACCGGTGATGATCACCGGCGACCACCCTGCCACTGCCCGCGCCATGGCGCATCGCCTTGGCATCGTGAATGCCGCGGATGCCACTGTCCTGACCGGCGCCGAACTGGCTGGCATGGACGACATCGCGCTGCAAGCGCGGGTCCATCAGGTACGCATCTATGCGCGCGTTGATCCGGCGCAAAAAATCCGCATCGTCCAGGCACTGCAGCAGCTGGGTGAATTTGTCGCCATGACGGGCGACGGTGTCAACGATGCGCCGGCGCTGCAACAAGCAGACATCGGGGTTGCCATGGGCAAGGGTGGCACCGACGTGGCGCGGGAGGCCGCCAGCCTGGTGCTGCTGGACGACAACTTTGCCACCATCGTCAAGGCCGTGCGCGAGGGCAGGCGCATTTACGACAACATTCGCAAGTTTGTACGGTATGCCATGACCGGCAACTCGGGCGAGCTCTGGACCCTGATTTTGGCCCCCATGCTGATGCTGCCGATACCGCTGCTGCCCATTCATATTCTGTGGGTCAACCTGGTCACCGACGGTTTGCCCGGCCTGGCATTGGCGGCAGAGCCGGCCGAGCGCGGCGTCATGCAGCGCCCGCCCCGCGCGCCCAGCGAGAGCATTTTTGCCGACGGCCTGTGGCAGCACATCCTGGGCGTCGGCCTGCTGTTGGGTGGTCTGTGCCTGGGCATTCAGGCTTGGGCGCTGGCCACCGGCCACGCCCATTGGCAAACCATGGTGTTCACGGTGCTGACGCTGGGACAGATGGCGCACGTGCTGGCGATTCGCTCCGAAACGGAACCCCTGTGGCGGCTGGGGCTGCGCAGCAACACACCCTTGCTCGGTGCCGTGGCACTGACCTTCGGGCTCCAGATGGCCACCATTTATGTGCCATTCCTGAACCCGGTGTTCAAGACCGAACCGCTGAGCCTGCCCGAACTGGCCCTGTGTCTGGGCGCTGCCAGTGTGGTGTGGGTTGTGGTCGAATTAGAAAAGGCATGGCGGATACTTAAGCTTGGGAGATCCCGCCCCGGGTGATTCCCGCCCCATGGACACAAGGAGACAAACAGTGGATCACGACATCCCGCGGATCGACGTCAGCGGCCTGTTCGGACAAGACCCAGCAGCCCGGGCTGCGGTGGACGCGGCCATCCTCGGCGCCGCCCAGTCGGTGGGCATGCTGGTGATTACCGGCTTGCCGTCCTGGGCTGTGCTCGGCCCCGCCCAACGTCGGCTGCTGCTAAGCCTGTTTGCGCTGACTGACGCCGACATACGCAAGCTGTGGCGCTGGAATTTCGACCCGGCGCAAACCAATGTCTACCGTGGCTGGTTCCCGCTGCAGAACGGTCTGCCAACCTACAAAGAGGGGATCGACATGGGGCCGGACATCGCCTATGGCGCAGGCGTGGTGGTGCAAAGCGATCCGCTGCGCGAAGCAACGCCCCTGCCGCCCGAGCACATCTTGCCCGGCTGGCAGGTCTGCGCGCGCGACTACTACTTGGCCATGGTCCGCCTGTCGGAGGCGCTCATGCACTCGGTAGCACGCGGGCTCGGGCTGCCCGAGCACTACTTTGACGACGCGTTCGAGGGCGGGGTGTCCACCTTGCGTCTCTTGCATTACCCGGTGCGGCCGCCAGAATCGTTCGAGGGTGTGGCCGCCAACGAGGTCTGGACCGTCCATCGGGACGAACCCCATTACCTGCTGGCACGCGCCCATGTCGACACCGGCTTCATCACCCTGCTGGCGCAAGACGGCGTGTCCGGCCTGCAGGCCCAGCATCTGGACGGCAGCTGGATCGATGTACCGCCCGAGGAAGCCACCCTGGCGGTGAATTTTGGCAAGGTGCTGGAGCGCTGGACCGGTGGGGCCATCCGCGCCACACGGCACCGCGTGCTGGGCAGCGGGCGGGCCCGGCATTCCATCCCGTTTTTCTACGAGGCCCGGGTCGATGCCGTGATCGCACCGCTGCCGCTGCCGGGCGCCAGTGACTTTGCGCCCTTCTACTTTGGCGACCATCTGTGGGAGACCACCACCCAATTCGTTGAGCAGCGCGGCATCGCGCACCTGCGGGCACCCCTGGGGCCACCGCCCAGGCCGTGATCCGTTCAGAGCAGCCCGGGCAGCTCCGCCAAGCTGGCCGTGCGCACACCGGCGGCCCGTGCCTGCGCCAGAAAGGCCTGGCCGGCCGCCTCGAAGCCGGCCACCGGGCTCATGCAGTCGGTCAGCAGCACGGTCTGGCGCAGGCGGGCCGGGGGCAACTGGGCCAGCATGTCCTGCACCGAGGCCGCCACGCAATGGCTGAGTGCCTCGCCAGCCACCAGCAAGGGCGCCGTGCCGGCGGCCAGGCGCGCCAGCAAGGGCCGGTTAAGCGCGGTGCGCGGGTCGTCGGCGCGCGGCACCTCGGCGCGAAAGGCGCTGTACTGCTCGGTCATCGGGTTCAGGCCCTTGAGCACCTTGTCACAGAGTTGCCCACTCTGCATCTCCCAGTCGGCAATGCTGCGCGCCAGTTCAGTTTGGATGTTGTGACCCCAAGTGCCCAGCACACAGTGCACCGGCCAGACCACCAGCTGGCGTTGGCCGGGCGCCTCCAGCGCGTCCAGGTAGGCCAACACCTCGGCGGTGCGGGTGGCGTCGCGCGGCCGCCACTGGCCGGCCCGCACGGCGGCCGCCGTCACCACACTGAAGGGTGCGGCAGCGCGGCCGTCGGCCTGCAGCCAGAAGCTGGTGCGCTCGATACCGACGCTGGGGTGCGAGTCCAGCGTGACGGTAACGGCCTGCACCGCCGCCCGGTGCTGCTGCAGCCAGGCGGCCAGCCGCGTCATGTCGGCATTGGCGCCGGGCACCGGCAGGGCGGCGCCCTCGATGTCCAAAAAATCATTCTGCGGGTCGATGATCAGCAGTTCACAGGGGCTCATGGCAGGTCCTTGATGGCAGCGGTACGTCGGCCGATTGTTGCAGTGCCCAGGCCACGTGCTCGCGCACCAGGCTACTGGGGTGGTCGGCACGGCGCTGCAGGGCGCTGCGCCAGGGGACATGGGCCTCGGGCGGCGCCAGACGCAGCGCGTTGCCCAGCGCCACCGCCACATTGCGCAGCCAGCGCTCATGGCCGATGCGTCGGATCGGGCTGCCCTCGGTCAGGCGCAAAAAATCGGCTTCACTCCAATCCAGCAGCGTCACGAGCTGCTGGCCAACCAGGCCCTGGCGCTCGTCAAAGTCCGGCAAGGCGCTGCGCTGGGCGTAGCGGTTCCAGGGGCACACCAGCTGGCAATCGTCGCAGCCGTAGATGCGGTTGCCCATGAGCGGGCGCAACTCCGGCGGAATCGGGCCGGCGTGCTCGATCGTCAGGTAAGAGATGCAGCGCCGCGCATCAAGGTGGTGCGGCGCCACGATGGCCTGGGTCGGGCAAATGTCGATGCAGGCGCTGCAACTGCCGCAGTGCGCGGTGACCGGCGGGCTGGGCGGCAGCGCCAGATCGACATAGATTTCACCCAAGAAAAACATCGAGCCGGCCTCGCGGTTGAGCAGCAGGGTGTGCTTGCCGCGCCAGCCCTGGCCGCTGCGCGCGGCCAGCTCGGCCTCCAGCACCGGCGCCGAATCGGTGAACACGCGGTGGCCAAACGGCCCGACGGCGTCAGCAATGCGCTGGCTCAGACGCTGCAGCCGTTGACGCAGCACCTTGTGGTAATCCCGCCCGCGCGCATAGACGGACACAATCGCCTCGCCCGGGCGCTGCAGCCGGGCCAGTTCCAGCGCTTGCCAATTTGACTCCGTGGAGGCGCTCAGGTAATCCATGCGGGCGGTGATCACGCTCACCGTGCCCGGCACCAGCTCGGCCGGGCGAGCCCGCCGCAGGCCATGGGCGGCCATATAGTGCATATCCCCATGGAAACCGCTGGACAGCCAGGCTGATAATCCGGGTTCAGATGACGACAAATCCACCCCTGCCACGCCAATTTGGGAGAAACCAAGCGCCCGGGCCCAAACCTGGATGTCTGTCACCAGGAGCTGGCTGTGGTGAGTGAGGGGCGTGGTCACCCCCCGATTGTAAAAAGCCTGGTGTGGACAGATGAGGCGGCCACGCAAACCTTTGCCACGGCCTTGGCCGACCAGCCAGGACTACGCCAGGCCGTCATTGAATTGCGGGGCGAGCTGGGTGCTGGCAAGACCACGCTGGTGCGGCACCTGCTGCGCGCCCTGGGTGTGCAGGGCCGCATCAAGAGCCCGACCTACGCGGTGGTAGAGCCCTATGAGCTGCCCGGGCTGTGCATCTGGCACTTTGATTTTTACCGCCTGAGTGACCCCCGCGAGTGGGAGGATGCTGGTTTTCGGGACATTTTTGCCAGCCCCGGTCTGAAACTGGCCGAATGGCCTGACAAAGCTGCTGGCTATATGCCGGTCGCTGACCTGGTGATCAAGCTCACCGTGCGGGACGATGAGACCCGTGACGTGTGCCTGACGGCAAACAGCCCGCTGGGCACCAGCCTGCTGGCTGCCGCGACGGCCAGCGGTGGCGGGGCCTGAACGCTCATGCAACGCCGAGCCCTGATCGCATTTACAGGCTTGGCGCTGCTGGGCTGGCAAGCGCTGGCGCGTGGCGCCAACATCCTGGCGGTGCGGCTTTGGCCGGCACCCGACTACTCCCGCATCACGATCGAATCCGACACGGCGCTGAAGGCCCGCACCACGCTGGTGGCTGACCCACCGCGCCTGGCGGTGGACATCGAGGGCATCGAGCTGGACGGCACGCTGCGCGAGCTGGTCACCAAGCTGGGCCAGGACGACCCCAACATCGCCGGCATCCGGGTTGGCCAGAACGCACCGGGTGTGGTGCGGCTGGTGCTGGACTTGAAGCAACCGATGGCGCCGCAGGTGTTCACGCTGGCGCCGGTGGCCGCCTATCGGCACCGCCTGGTGTTTGACCTCTACCCCGCACTTGTGATGGACCCACTGCAGGCACTGATCAATGAACGGCTCAAATCGGCACCCGCGCCAACACCCGCACCCGCACCAACACCAGCGCCAGTTGCCGACCCGCTGGGCGAGCTGATAGCCCGCCAGCAGGCCGGTCCCAGCCGACCCCTCCCACCAGCATCGGCAGTGGTTGCCGGCCCGACGCCAAGCAATGCTACACAAATAATAGCTAAGACATCAATAACGACGGGGCCTGGAGCCCTAAAACACTCCGATCCGCCGGCGCCGACCGAGGCCCTGCTAACGGCGACCGCTGCCACCGACCGGCTGATCGTGATCGCGCTCGACCCGGGTCATGGCGGCGAAGACCCGGGCGCCATCGGCCCGGCTGGCACGCGTGAGAAAGATGTGGTGCTGAAACTGGCGCTGCGCCTGCGCGAGCGCATCAATGCCAGCAGCATCAAGGGCAATCCGCTGCAGGCCTACCTGACGCGCGACGGCGACTTCTTCGTGCCCCTGCACCAGCGGGTGGCCAAGGCGCGCCGGGTGCAGGCTGACCTGTTCATCAGCCTGCATGCCGATGCCTTTTTCACACCTCGGCCGCAGGGCGCCAGCGTGTTTGCCCTGAGCCAGGGCGGCGCCTCCAGCACAGCGGCGCGCTGGATGGCGGAGCGAGAGAACAAGGCCGACCTGATCGGTGGCCTCAATGTTGGCGTGCGCGACGCGCAGGTGCGCCACGCCCTGCTGGACATGAGCACCACCGCCCAAATCAAGGACAGCCTGCGCCTGGGGGGCAGCATGCTGGGCGAGATTGGCCGCATCGGCAAACTGCACAAGCCCCAGGTGGAGCAGGCGGCCTTCGCCGTGCTCAAGGCGCCCGACATTCCCAGCGTGCTGGTGGAGGCGGCCTTCATCAGCAACCCCGATGAGGAAGCCCGGCTCAACACCGACGAGTACCAGGAGCAACTGGCCGATGCGCTGATGCGCGGCATCGTGGCGTATTTCGCCAAAAACCCGCCGCTGGCGCGTAGCCGCACTCTATGAGACGGGTGGCGCCAGGCTGGCCGCCGTGTCGCGGTCAAACTGGGTCATGGCGGCATCGGTCAGCGCATCGCCGGCCCAGGCCAGCAGGCTGGCGGGCGGCAGGGTGACCGCCGCCGCGCCGCAAGCCATCAGCCGGGCCAGCACTTCTGGGCTTTTGATGCTGGCGGCCAGCAGCGCCGGGCCGCTCTGCTGCTGCACCGCCACGCAGGCCTGCAGCAGCGGCCAGACATCGCGGCCATCGGCCACCAGCCGTCCAACATAGGGCGCCACATGTGCCACCTGTAGCGACTGCGCCCACAGCAGTTGCACCGGGTTGGACAGGCCGGTCAGCAGCAGCGCCTGACCAGTGGGCTGCAAGGCGCGGATGCACGGCAGCCAGTCGGGATGGCAAGGCAGCTTGAGGGTCAGGCGCACCCCGGCCTGCTGCGCCACTGCCTGCAGCCGGGCCTGCCAATGCAGCGCCTGCGCCGGGTCCGGCACCGGCAACTGCAGCATCAGCTCGGCCAGGCCCAGCTCGCCCGCCGCTTGCAGCAGGCGCTCGCCGGTGGCCAAGGTCACCAGCAGGCCGGCCTGGTGCAACAGGCTCGGGTTGGTGGTGACGCCCTGCACCGGTGGGCAGCCGTCGGGCAGCGTCCAGGCCCTGGTGTCGGCTGAATCGAGGTACAGCTTCACGCCAGGTCCTGCTTCAGAAAGATGTCTTTCACCGGGAAAAACTGGGTGTGCAGCGGCAGCAGCGAGCCACCCAGGGCGCGCGCATGCGCCCCCACCTGGCCCGGCAGCACGGCAGGTGCCTTGAGCCCCTCGGGCTTGTAGTACTGCAGCTGCTCACGCGTGGCCACCAGCAGGGCGTCGATCAGGCTGCGTCCGAGCGAGCCGTCAATCACCACCGCATCCAGGTCCAGCAGGGCGGCAGCGCTGGTGACGGTCATGGCCAGCGCCCGGCTGGCCTGGCTGAGCCAGGGGCCGGTAATGGCAGCATAGGCCGGGTCCATGATCTGGTCCTGGTGCACCAGCTGCGGGTCGCAGCCGGCGGCCTCCAGCGCCTGCTCCAGCTGCCAGCCCGAGGCCAGCTGCAGCAACTGCGGCGGCCGGGTGCCGGGCTCGCCCAGGCCGATCGGCATCGAGCCGATGGCGCCGGCATTGCCGCGCGAGCCGGCCATGATGTGGCCGGCCAGCACCAGCCCGCCGCCGATGAAGGTGCCGACAAACACATACAGGTAGTTCTCCACCTGCCGGCCCTGCCCCTGCAGCATCTCGGCCATGCAGGCGGCGGTGGTGTCCTTGGCAAACTCGACCGGCAGCCCGGTCAGGGCCTTGACCTCGGCCAGCAGGTCGATGTGCTCCCAGCGCTGCAGCGCTGCGGCAGCGGCGCCGCCGAGCAGGTCCGACCACTGGTGCAGCGACAAAGGCGCCGTCAGGCCAATGCCGACCAGGCGCCCCCAATGCGGCCCCATGGCCGCCTGCATCTGCGCCAGGCTTTGCCGGATGTTGGGCAGCACCACATCCGGGTCCGGGTAGGGGTAACTGAACTGCAGTTGGTGGCGCGGCTGCCCTAAAAAGTCAGACACCAGCACCTCCAGGCTGCGCCGGCCCACCTGCAGGCCCAGGCTGAACGCGCCATCCGGGTTCAGCGACAGCGGTACCGAGGGCTGGCCGATCTTGCCGCGCACCCGGTCCTGCTTGAGCAGCAGCTCGTCGCCCAGCAGACGGTCGACAATGATGGACACCGTCTGGGTGGACAGCTGCGTCAGCCGCGCCAAGTCCGCCTTGGCCATGGCACCGTGGTGGCGAATGGCCTGCAGCACGATGCGCTCGTTGAACTGGCGCATGCCATTGTGGTTGGAGCCGCGCATCAGGCGCGGGTCGCGGACGAAATCGGGGGTCGCGTTCAAAAGAGGCTCGGTTCAGTTGAGGATCACGCCTTTGCAAAACATGGCATTGCCGTAGGCGGTGGCTTCGCCACTTTGCACCAGCACGCTGGCACCCCTGATCTTGTCATAAAAGGCGTAGCGCTCCACGCCCTCGACCCGCTCGGGCGGCAAGCCTTCCAGCGCCAACAGGTCCACCACCGCCTGCTGCGCGGCGGTGCGGTGGCCGGCGGGCTGCTGGCAGACCTGCATGTAGGCAGCGGGCTGCGCCACATCGGCTGCCAGCGGGATCACCGACAGCACCGCTTGGCTGACGCGGGCCAGGCTGTTGCCGGGCAGGCGCACCAGCGGCTTGCCCTGGCTTAGAAAATCGGCTGTGAAATTGGCGTCCACCACCGCCACCCATTCGCCATGGCCCATGGCGCACAGGTGCATCAGCAACTCGGGCGTCAACAGCGGATCAATACCCTTCAGCATGCCACGGCCTCCTCGGCGCTAAGGCGCGCCGGGTCGATGGCGCCGGTGATCAGGCCTACGATTTCTTCCGGGTTGGTCTGCCGCGTCAGGCGGCTGCAAATGATACGGCCCTGACGGAACACCCAGATGCGATCCACCAGATCAAACACCTGGCGCAGGTTGTGGCTGATGATAATCAGCGGCACGCCCCGCTCTTTTAAGCCCTTGATGATCAGCTCTACCCGTGCCGTCTCGGCCACGCCCAGCGCAGCGGTGGGCTCGTCAAGGATGATGAGCTTGCGAGCAAAGCCGGCCGCGCGGGCAATGGCTACGCACTGGCGCTGGCCACCCGACATGCCGCGCAGGCTCTCCGACATGTCCTGAATCTTGACGCCGGTGGTGGCCAGCATGGCGTTGGACTGCTCGCGCATGGCCTTGTGGTTCAGCACCGACAGCGGCCCCAGGTTGAAACGGGTCAGCTCCCGCCCCAGAAAGATGTTGGCTGGCACATCCAGGTCTTCGGCCAGCGCCAGCGTCTGGTACACAGTTTCCATGCCCTGCTCGCGCGCGTCGAGCGGTGAGGCAAAACTGACTTTCTTGCCATCTAACAGGATGTCGCCGCTGTTGGGCTGCTCTACGCCGGTGATCAGCCGCACAAAGGTGCTTTTGCCGGCGCCGTTGTCGCCCACGATAGCGGCGTGCTCGCCAGGCATCAGGCTGAACCCGGCGTCGGTCAGGGCTTTGACGCCGCCGTAATGCTTGGTCAGGCTGCGGATTTGCAGCACGGGGGTGGATGTGGTCATGGCCGTCTCTTTGGTGAACTTAGGCGCCAAGCATGCCAGATCTGGACCATCATCGGTATTAGTAAAACCCCTAGGTTTATTTAATCGGGTTTTGTGATTCAATCCATTCCCAGCAAGCCCAGAGCGTCTTCTGTGCTGCTAGAAACAACCTAAATCCGGAGATTTCCATGAGCACAAAACGCATGTTGGGCCGTCTGGCCATCGCCCTGGCCACCGCTGGCATGATGTCAGCCGCCCTGGCTGAGACCACCATCGCCTACATCACCAACGGCAACACCAACGAGGGCTGGACCCTGATCAACGGTGGCGCCAAGAAGGCCGGCGCCGCCAAGGGCGTCAAGTTCATTGAACTGGCCGCTGAAAAAGGCGAGCTGTCCAAGCAGCTGGCCATCGTCGAAGACATGATCACCCGCAAGGTGAACGCAATTGCCATCGCACCCGTGGACAGCGCCGGCATCGCCCCGGCCATCAACAAGGCGCTGGCCGCCGGCATCAAGGTGGTGGCTGTGGACACCGGCATCACCGGCGCCAAGATCACCTCTTATGTGGCCACCGACAACATCAAGGCCGCCATGGTGCAAGGCAAGTGGGCGGCTGAGCAGGTCAAGGACGGCGACACCGTGATCTACGTGACCGGCGACCAGGGCCAGTCGACCGGCCAAGAGCGCAAGAAGGGCTTTGTGGACGGCCTGAACGCCGTACGCAAGAACGTCAAGATCGTTGACGTGGCCACCACCTGGGACCAGACCATGGCCCAAAACGGCGTGGAAGCCGCGCTGCGCGCCAACCCCACGGCCAAGGTGATTGCCTGCGCCTGGGACGGCGGCGCCCTGGGTGCCAAGGCCGCGCTGCTGGCCGCCGGCAAGAAGCCGGGTGACGTCAAGATTGCCGGCTTTGACGGCTCGCCCGGCGGTCTGGACATGATGAAGCAAGGCTGGCAACAAGCCAACGCTGCGCAGATGCTGGCCAAGATCGGCCAGGTCGGCGTGGAAACCGCGATTGCCGCAGCCCAAGGCAAGACCGTCGAAGCCCGCATCGACACCGGCTCCTTCTTGGTGCTGCCCGCCAACGTGGACAAGTTCGCCAAAGACTCTGGCGTCGGCCAGTTCATGAAGGCCAAGTGAGCCACAGCTGAGCATGCTCCCCGGCCCACCCGCTTGGGTGGGCCCTGGACTACCGCCCGCGGGGCGGTCGTCACCCTGTCCCAGGAACCCAATTCATGAAATCCATCACCCGGCAAGAGTGGTATGGCGCACTGGTGGCCGTGCTGGTCCTGGGCCTGCTGCTGAGCTTTGCCTCCCCCTATTTCCTGACCCCCGGCAACCTGACCAACATTCTGGTGCAGGCCTCGGTGATTGCACTGCTGGCCGGTGGCCAGACCTTTGTCATCCTGACCGGCGGCGTTGACCTGGCCGTGGGCGCACTGACGGCACTGGCTGGCGCTGTGGCCGGCCACCTGATGATCAAGCTGGGCGTTGACCCCTACGTCGCCATCCTGGCCGCCTTGGTCATTGGCGCTGCGGTGGGCACCTTCAACGGCTATCTGGTGGCTTTTGTCGGTATTCCGTCCTTCATCGTCACGCTGGGCGGCCTCACACTCTGGCGCGGCCTGGCCTTTGACCTGACCGGCGGTTTTGACAACGCCGGCCTGCCCGACCCCCTGCCCTTTCTGGGCTATGGCACGCTGCTGGGCGTGCCCATGCCGATCTGGATCACCGGCATTTTCTTTGTCGTGATGGCCTTTGTGCTGTCCAGCACCAAACTCGGCCGGTATGTGTACGCCATGGGCTCCAACGAGATGGGCGCGCGCCAGGTCGGCATCAACATCCGCTGGTACAAACTGGGCGTGTACGTGGTCTCGGGCCTAAGCTGCGCACTGGGCGCCGTGGTGCTGATGGCGCGCATGGATTCAAGCAGCGGCAAGATGGCGCAGATGTTCGAGCTGGACGCCATTGCCGCGGTGATTTTGGGCGGTACCTCGCTGTTTGGCGGACGCGGCAGCATCTGGGGCAGCCTGCTGGGCGCGGTGTTGATCACCATGATCCGCAACGGCATGAACCTGATGGAGATCTCACAGTTCAAGCAGATGATGGCCATCGGCGCAGTGGTCATCATCGCGGTCTGGATCGACGTGCTGCGCCGCCAGCACCTGCTGAAGAAATGAACTCCGCCGCCGGCGCGTTGTCCATCCGGGTGCTGGGTGAGGCGCTGATGGACTGCGTGGCACAGCCAGACGGCAGCCTGCGCCCGCTGATGGGCGGCAGCCCGTTCAACCTGGCACGCGCGGCTGCGCTGCGCGGCGCGGCCGTGGCCTACCTGAACCCGCTCTCGACCGACCTGTTTGGCCAGCAGATGCAGGCCCAACTGGCGAGCGACCGCGTGCAACTGCCCGGTGGCCACAGCGCACTGCCCACCTCACTCGCCGTGGTGCAAATCAGTGCCGGCCAACCCAGCTACGGCTTTTACCGCGAAGGCATAGCCGACCGTGACTACTCGGTCGACGGCGTGCTGGCGCTGCTGGCCGCCCAGGCGCCAGGCGTGCTGCACACCGGCTCGCTGCTGCTGGTGCCACCCGAACACGACAAGGTGCTGGCCGTGCTGCGCGGCGCGCGGGCCCTGGGTTGGACCCTGAGCGTGGATGTGAACCTGCGCCCACGGCTGGCGGCAGACCTGGCGGCTTATGTGCGCGCCGTGCACGAGGTGGCGGCCCTGGCCGACTGGCTCAAGGCCAGCGATGAAGACTTGGCCGTACTGGGTTTTGACCGTGTCCAGCGCAACAACGCGGCGCACATGGCCCGCCACTTCAACGCCCAAGGTGCCAGCCGCGTGGCGCTGACCTTTGGCGCCGATGGCGCCTGGCTGCAGGTGGACGACCAATGCGCCGAACAGGCCGCGCCCGCAGTCACCGTGGTCGACACCGTCGGCGCTGGTGACACCTTCTGGGGCAACTGCCTGGCCGACTGGGCTCTGGCGCCCGCCGGCGCTGCCGAGCGGGTGGCAAATACCTTGCAACAGGCCATGCGCGCTGCGGCCATCAACTGCACCCGGGCAGGCTGCCAGCCGCCGACGCGGGCCGAGGTCTTGCGCGACAGCTGACAAGTCAAACCAGCACACGAGCCGGATCGCTTGGCACTGGCCGCCTGGGTTAGGATTGGCACCCCTGATTGCTATGCCTGTGACCCCTTTTTCCCCTTTGAACTTGCTTCGATGGTTGGCCATTGCGGCTCTCTGTTGGTTGGCATCCAGCACACAGGCCATGGCGCCGGCAGAAGTGCCGGCTCAGTTAGAGAGCTTGGCACTTCGGCCTCATATCGAGGTGTTTGAAGACACTGGTCGGCAATTGACCCTTCGGGAGGTGGCCAGCCCTGGTTTTGCTGCCAGGTTCCAACCGGTGGCCGGTAGCGGAGATCTGAATTTTGGATTTACCGGCTCGGCCTACTGGCTGCGCATCCGCCTCAAATCAGCCGCCAGTGCCCCGCTGGCCAGTCTGCTCGAAATCGCCTACCCGGCGCTGGATCGGGTCGATTTTTATACCGATTTGAACGGCGCGCCGGTTGCGCTCAGTGCTGGCTACACCTTGCCGTTTTCGTCCCGGCCCTTTGTCCATCGGCAGTTGGTGTTTCCCTTGACTCTCTCGCCTGGTGCGCAAACAACGGTGTACTTGCGGGTGGTGTCGCGCAGCAGCCTGACCGTGCCGGGGACCTTGTGGTCGCCGACTGCGCAGCACGCGAGCGACCAGCACACCTACCGCATTTTGGCCCTGTAGTTCGGCATGCTACTGGCGCTGGGCACCTACAACCTGCTGCTTTACCTGTCGCTGCGAGATTCAATTTACCTGATCTACGTGGCTTTTCTGGCCAGCCTGGCCGTCTCCCAA
>CAJAXU010000689.1 GCA_903948045.1 uncultured beta proteobacterium
AAGAAAACCAGTCAGGTCGCGGCAAAGTACAGGGACCCGATCACCGGCAAAACCTGGAGCGGCCGCGGCATATCGCCCAAATGGTTGCAGGGCAAGAACAAGGCTGACTACGCCATTGCCTGACGCCCAGGATTTACTGAAAACAGCCCATCGAGCCTAACGCCGATGGGCTTTTTGCATATGCTGCCATGCAGCGTGGCTCGCGGTGCGAGCGGGCCTCAGTCAGACTGTTTGATAGAATTATCGGCTGCACTGTTGATGCGTTTACCCTGACGCCTCAGCAAAGCCATCGGGGTGTAGCTTAGCCTGGTAGAGCGCTACGTTCGGGACGTAGAGGCCGGAGGTTCGAATCCTCTCACCCCGACCAAGAGACAGTTCAAAGGTCGCCAAGGATGATCACTTAGCGGCCTTTTTCATTGGTAGATCAAGCACTTAGGCCATAGCAGGAACTATTGAATGCCATTGACTGGCAACCCGTTCCCCGGGGTACCGCTTGGTTACAGGCGCTTGCGAAATCATCAGCAATTCACGACCACATTGCTGCGGCGCCGTGGCCAGAGATGACCGTTGGGGAAACATCGTCCGACATCTACCGGTTAGGTCAAAAAGCTTCCCAGTCGGAGCCTCCCTCGCCGGAACTGGCCTTCGCTTGAACAACAGGCTTTGACAAGGCGGTGGACTCGTTGCTAATCATGGGCTTCTTGGGGCTAGCTGGTGGACGGGCTGAGGCTTTAACTGGGCTGGCGATAGGCTGTGCTTGCATGCTGCTGCGGAAATTGTGTTGACTGTCATTCAGTTTGAAACCAGCAACCACTTTCACCAGTTCCTGCGCTTGACTGTTTAAGCTACTTGCGGCGGCAGCCATCTGCTCCACCAGTGCGGCATTTTGCTGCGTCACCTGATCCATACTGCTGACTGCTTCCCCAACCTGGTTGACACCCGCTGCCTGTTCACTGCTTGCGGCGCTGATCTCACCCATGATGTCGGTAACCCGACGGATGCTTGCTACCGTTTCCGTTATCGTGACACCAGCCTTGTCAACCAGCATCGTACCTTGCTCAACCCTTTCCACGCTCGCATTAATCAAACTCTTGATTTCCTTGGCAGCTTCTGCACTGCGTCCCGCAAGGCTTCTCACCTCGCTAGCAACCACCGCAAATCCGCGTCCCTGCTCACCGGCACGCGCGGCTTCCACTGCGGCATTTAACGCCAAGATGTTGGTTTGAAATGCAATGCCATCAATCACGCTAATGATGTCGAATATCCTCCGACTTGATTCATTGATCCCCTTCATGGTCTCAACGACCTGTGCAACAACTTCGCCGCCCTGGGTTGCGACGGCGGAGGCACTCGCCGCTAACTGGTTGGCTTGACGTGCTGAATCTGCATTTTGTTTCACGGTCGAGGACAACTCCTCCATGCTGGCCGCTGTTTCCTCTAAAGCACTGGCTTGCTGTTCAGTCCTGGCCGAAAGATCGTTATTGCCCTGTGCAATCTCAGTACTGGCATTCGCAACGTTTTGCGAACTGCCGCGGACGTTGGAAACCATTTTCTCAAGGTTTGTCTGCATTTCCCTTAACGCGCCAAGAAGCTTCCCCGTTTCGTCGCTATTGGTAAATTCAATACGCGTCGTTAGGTCGCCGACTGCAACGTTTGTCGCAATTTGTACCGCTTGGTTCAATGGTTTGGTCACCGTGCGGGTAATCAGAAACGCCACGACAGCTGCGAAAATTGCAGCAAATGCAGTAATTCCAATCGCATTTGTGATGGCTGATTTTGCTGACTCGGCGGCCTGCTCACCATCTTCGCTCATCAGTGATTCCTGAAAGCTTGCCAACTTCCCCGCAGCATCGAAGTAGTCCAATTGTGGCTTCTGAAAATCGCCAAACAGGTAAGCTGCTGTGACCTCAGTATTACCGGCTTTTATGAGCTTGACCAGTTGACTTCTGACTTCTAGGTAGGCGGCGCGTTTTGTCTGAGCGGCCACCAAAACCTCTTTACCTTTAGGACTGGTAATCGTCTCCTCAAGATTATTGAAGATCACTTTGATCTGGTTTGAGTCCTCATCCAACTTGCCAAGCCATTTGTCAACGTCGGCAGGGTTCACCGCAATGATGGCGTCGCGCAAGAAACGAGCTTGATCGCTGATCTTGCTTTGCAAGTCTCCTGTTGCAACGATCTTTGGATACCGATTCTTGATGATCAAATCTATGGAGTCGTGAAGCCCTGAGATCCTGTAAACGGACATGGCAGACGCGATCAGCATCAAAGCCACTATTAGGCCGAATCCCAATCCCAGTCGCACGCCGACTTTCATGTTATTCAAGTGCATAAGTTACTCCGTTGAAAGTTGGCCATCTAAACAAATATGGCATCCCTAACCGGCGTCCGACAAAGAGATGCCAATGAACCCTAATCCAAATTAGATCTACGAAAAGCTAACCGGGACGGGCTCCGTGCGCCACGCGGCGCGCAACGGGTGAGGGGTGAGGGGCGAGGGGCGACGGGCAAAACCCATCTCTCGCTGTACAAGCTGTTACCAGCTGATCGTGAACACAAAATCCAGAAACTGCCAGCCGACGTAGTACATTCTCAGGTCATGCTAACACTTATTCCTACGACTACAGCCGTCTGACACCGTCGACCCACCTGCCCATGGCCACCGACAAGAGCAAAGACGCGAAGGAAGCCGTTTTCGAATGGGAAGGCAAAGACCGCAACGGCAAACTGGTTCGGGGCGAGACCAGGGCGATCGGTGAGAACCAAGTGCGGGCTGCGCTGCGGCGCCAGGGCGTGGTGGCGACGCGGGTCAAAAAGCGGCGCATGGGCTCGGGCAAAGCCATCAGGCCCAAAGATTTGGCCATCTTTACCCGCCAGCTGGCGACCATGATGAAGGCAGGGGTGCCCCTGCTGCAGGCCTTTGACATTGTGGGCCGCGGCAACCCCAACCCCAGCGTGACACGCCTGCTCAATGACATCCGTACCGACGTGGAAACCGGCACCTCATTGAATGTGGCGTTCCGCAAGTACCCGCTGTATTTTGACAACCTGTACTGCAACTTGGTGGAGGCGGGCGAGGCGGCCGGTATTCTGGATCAGTTGCTGGATCGGCTGGCGGTGTACATGGAGAAAACCGAAGCCATGAAATCGAAGATCAAGTCGGCGCTGATGTACCCGATTTCGGTGTTGATCGTGGCCTTCGTCGTCACGGCGGTAATCATGATTTTTGTGGTGCCGGCCTTCAAGGAAGTCTTCGCCAATTTCGGTGCTGATCTGCCTGGGCCCACCCTGTTTGTGATCGCAATGAGCGAGATCTTTGTGCAGTACTGGTGGCTGATTTTTGGCGGTCTATTTGGCGGCGTTTATTTCTTCATGCAGGCTTGGCGCCGCAGCGCAGCCATGCAAATGGTGATGGACCGAGTGTTGCTGCGCATGCCGATTTTTGGCACGTTGGTGGATAAATCCTGTGTCGCCCGCTGGACCCGCACACTCGCCACCATGTTTGCTGCCGGCGTACCGCTGGTGGAGGCACTCGATTCAGTGGGGGGTGCGGCCGGAAACTCGGTCTACACGGCAGCCACCGTCAAAATCCAGCAAGAGGTGTCGACCGGCACCGCCCTGACGGTGGCCATGACCAACGTGAAATTATTCCCCTCCATGGTGCTGCAAATGTGCGCCATTGGCGAGGAATCAGGCTCTATCGACCACATGCTCGGCAAGGCGGCAGACTTCTTTGAGGCCGAGGTTGACGACATGGTCGCCGGCATTTCCAGTCTGATGGAGCCCATCATCATCGTCATTTTGGGCACCGTCATTGGTGGCATTGTGGTGGCCATGTATTTGCCGATTTTCAAACTGGGGCAGGTGGTCTGATGCTGGTGTCGCCTTGGTTTGATGTGGGGATGATGGCGGTACTGGGCCTGGCTGTCGGCAGTTTTCTCAATGTCGTGATCCACCGGCTGCCGCTCATGCTGGACGCGCAGTGGAAGAACGAGTGCGCCGAGCTGTCGGGGCAACCGGTGACGCCCACCGAGCCCTTTAACCTGAGCGTGCCGCGCTCGCGCTGCCCCCACTGTGGTCACCAGATTGGCTGGCACGAGAACATCCCGGTGTTGAGCTACGTTTTTTTGCGTGGCAAGTGCTCGGCCTGCGCCAAGCCAATCGCGCTGCGCTACCCGATCGTGGAGTTATTCACCGGGCTGCTGTTTGCATACTGCGGCATGCAGTGGGGCGCCACAGCCACCGCATTGGCCTGGAGCGGCTTTTGCGCCAGCCTGCTGGCATTGGCACTGATCGACTGGGACACCACGCTGTTGCCGGACGACATCACCCTGCCCCTGTTGTGGGCCGGCCTGCTGGCCGCCTTGTTGCAGTGGACCCCGGTGGCGCTGCCAGCGGCGGTCTGGGGCGCCATCGCCGGTTACGTCTCGCTCTGGCTGGTGTACTGGGCGTTCAAGCTGGTCACCGGCAAGGAGGGCATGGGTTTCGGCGACTTCAAACTGTTTGCTGCGCTCGGCGCCTGGTTTGGCTGGCAGGCCTTGGTGCCCATCATCCTGATGGCTTCGGTGCTAGGTGCGATTGTCGGCATTGCCATGAAGTTCTCCAGTGGCCTGCGCGAAGGCGGCTACGTGCCTTTTGGGCCGTTTCTGGCCGGCGCCGGCCTGACAGCACTGGTGTTCAGTCCGGCCGCAATGCTGCGTGCTGTCGGGCTCTGAGGGGTGGCGGCCATGATCCGGTTGGGTCTCACCGGGGGTATTGGCAGTGGCAAGTCCACCGTCGCGGCTCTGCTGGCCGACCGTGGCGCGGCCGTGGTCGATGCCGATGCCATCTCCCGCCAACTGACGGCGCCGGGCGGACTGGCCATCGCCGCGATTGCTCAGCAGTTCGGCCCGGGATTCATCACGTCCGCCGGCGCGCTGGACCGGGAACGCATGCGGGCGCTGGCCTATGCCGACCCTGGTGCACGCAAGCAACTGGAATCCATCATTCACCCCTTGGTCGGCCTGCAGGTGCAAACCCAGGCCGCTGAAGCACAGGGCAGCGGGCGGCGCTGTGCGGTGTTTGATATCCCGCTGCTGGTCGAATCGGCCCATTGGCGGCAAAAAGTCGACCGGGTGCTGGTCGTGGACTGCAGCGCAGAAGTGCAGTGCCAGCGTGTGATGACGCGCAGTCAGCTGACACGGGCGGAGGTTGAGGCCATCGTGGCATCGCAAGCCACCCGGCCGCGTCGCCTGGCTGCGGCCGATGTTGTGATTTTCAATGACCAACTCAGCTTGGCACAATTGGCGCTTGAGGTGAGGCAATTGGCAGCTGTCTTCGGGCTATCATCCGGGTAGCACTAGCCCTATTGACTGTCCGCGTGATCCTTTACGAATACCCCTTTAACGAGCGCATTCGCACCTATTTGAGGTTGGAACAACTGTTTGTCCGACTCAGCCAATTGCTGGCCCGCGAGTCGGCGATGGACCACCACTTTGCGCTGGCCACCATCTTCGAGATCATGGATGTGGGCGCACGCGCCGACCTGAAATCCGATGTCCTCAAAGACCTGGACAAGCAAAAAGCCCATCTGGACGCTTACCGCGGCAACCCGGCCATCGCCGAGGGCGTGCTGGATGAGGTGATCGGACAACTTGACCTCTGTTTTCAGGCCCTGAACGGCCTGCCAGGCAAAGCCGGTCAGGCGCTGACCGAAAACGACTGGCTGATGAGCATTCGCAGCCGCATTGGCATACCGGGTGGGACCTGTGAATTTGACCTGCCTGCCTACTACGCCTGGCAATTCAAGCCGGCAGCGCAGCGGCAACAAGACCTGTCGACCTGGGTGGCCTGCCTGATGCCGCTGGCGGATTCGATCGAACTGCTGCTCAAGTTGTTGCGTGATTCAGGCGCGCCACAAAAGGTGATGGCCAACGGCGGCCAGTTCCAGCAAAACCTGCCACAGGGTCGCACCTTTCAGCTCTTGCGGCTGGCCCTGGACCCGGCGCTGGGGCTGATCCCCGAAATCAGCGGTAACCGCTTGCTGGTGTCGATTCGGCTGATGCAGCAGGGCGAAGACGACCGGCTGCACCTGAGCGGCGGCGACACTGACTTTGAGCTCGCCTTGTGCGCATGAACGGGCACACCGACCCAGCGTCCTTCCAGCCGACCCGGGTAACTTGCCCCGGTTGCGGCGGTGACAGCCTCTACGCCAGCGCCAACCTGTTTCGGCCGTTTTGCAGTGAGCGCTGCAAAAACATGGACTTGGGGGCCTGGGCCAGCGAAAGCTTTCGCATGCCAGCCAAAGACACTGGCGACGAGCTGACAGATGGACTGGCTGAGCCCAACTAATCTAATAGAAAAGGGCACTAGCCCTTGTTCTGCCTAGGTTCTATGCTACTGAATGTGTAGCATCCAAGAAACCCTGTTCCTGCGCCAGCCAAGCCAGCACTGGCACCGTGCCCGGCAACACCGGCTTGACCTGCACCGGCAGTCGCTGCCACGCACACTGCTGCGCCTCGCGCATCTGCAATTCGCCCTGCCAGCGCGACACCTTGCAAAAATTAAGCCGCACCAGCGCATGCGGGTAGTCCACCAGTTCGGTACGCCAGACCGCCGCTTGCAGGGTGGTGATGCCGAGTTCTTCTTGCAACTCGCGTTGCAGAGCCTGCAACACCGTCTCACCCGGCTCCAGTTTGCCGCCCGGAAACTCCCAGTAGCCGGCGTAGACCTTGCCGGCAGGGCGCGAGGTCAGCAAAAAATCACCATTCGGCCGAATCAGCACCCCCACGGCCACATCCACCACAGGCCGGTCCGGTCCGCCCTGGCGCGCCTGGTCGGCATCAGCCACCAGCGGCGGCGTGCTCATGCCGAGTCAGCGTGGCTGCCGGCGTAGTCGCGCGCGAATTGGTAGGCCACCCGACCGCTACGGCTGGCGCGCTCCAACGCCCACACCAGGGCCTCGGGCCGGACCGCCGCTATCGCCGCTGGCGCCACGCCAAACCAGGTCAGCCACTGGGCCACAATGGTCAGGTATTCGGCTTGGGTGAACGGGTAAAAACTGACCCACAGGCCGAAGCGTTCTGAAAGCGAAATTTTTTCTTCAACGCCCTCGCCCGGGTGTACCTCACCGTCCTCGGTGTGGGTGTAGGTGAGGTTTTCCTTCATGTACTCGGGCAGCAGATGGCGCCGGTTGCTGGTGGCGTAGATCAGCACATTGGGCGAGGTGGCTGACACCGAGCCATCGAGGATCGACTTGAGCGCCTTGTAGCCCGGCTCGCCGTCGTCAAAACTCAGGTCGTCGCAGAAAACGATGAATTTCTCGGGGCAATCTGACACCACATCCACGATGTCGGGCAGATCGGTCAGGTCGGCCTTGTCGACCTCGATCAGGCGCAGGCCCTGGCCGGCATACTCGTTCAGGCAGGCCCGGATCAGCGACGACTTGCCGGTGCCGCGCGCGCCGGTCAGCAGCACATTGTTGGCCGGCCGGCCTTCGACGAACTGCCGCGTGTTGCGCTCGATTTTTTCTTTTTGGGGGTCGATTTCTTTCAGATCCGCCAGCCGCATCGGCCCCAGGTGGCGCACCGGCTCCAGCACACCGTGGCCAGTGCTGCGCTTGCGGTAGCGCCAGGCCACGGCGGCGGTCCAGTCAGGTGCGCTCAAAGCGCGTGGCAATACTGCCTCGATGCGGCTGATCAGCTGCTCGGCGCGATGCAACAGGTGTTCGAACTGGGGCGTCATGAGCGGTAGTCCGCGTTGATGGTCACATAGTCGTGGCTCAGGTCGCAGGTCCAGATCCGGTCGGCGGCATCGCCCCGGCCAAGCAGCACCCGCACCGTGATCTCAGCCTGCTTCATCACGCGCTGGCCGTCCTGCTCGCGGTAGTCGGGGTGGCGCCCACCCTGCACCGCCACATGCACGTCGTCCAGGTACAGGTCGATGCCGCTTTGGTCCAGATCGGCAATACCGGCATAACCGACGGCCGCCAGAATCCGTCCCAGGTTGGGGTCGCTGGCAAAAAAAGCGGTCTTGACCAGCGGCGAATGCGCGATGGCATAGGCGACCAGCCGGCATTCGGCGGTGGTCTTGCCGCCCTCAACCGCCACCGTGATGAATTTGGTGGCGCCCTCGCCATCGCGCACGATGGCCTGCGCCAGCTGCTGCGCAATGCCCAGCATGGCGGCTTTGAGCGCCTGGCCGTCAGCGCTGGTCAGTGACTCGATCGGGGCATGGGCCGCGCGGTTACTGGCAATGACCACCAGCGAGTCGTTGGTCGAGGTGTCGCCATCGACCGTGACGCGGTTGAACGAGGCCTCCGCCAGTTCCAGCGCCAGTTGCTGCATCAGGGCCGGACTGACGCAGGCGTCGGTGGCAATAAAGCCCAGCATGGTGGCCATGTTGGGCCGGATCATGCCGGCGCCCTTGCTGACGCCGGTGATGCTGACCCGGCTGCCGCCAATGTCGAGTTGCACGCCAAAGGCCTTGGGCACGGTGTCGGTGGTCATGATGGCCTCGCTCACGCGCAACCAGTTGTCCTCGCGCGCATCGGCCAGCGCCGCATCCAGCCCGGCCTCGATGCGGTCGTTGGGCAGCGGCTCCATGATGACGCCGGTGGAAAACGGCAAAATCTGCTGCGGCGTCAGGCCGAGTTTGCCGGCCAGCGCGGCGCAGGTGCTCAGGGCCCGCGCCCGGCCATCGACGCCGGTGCCGGCGTTGGCGTTGCCGGTGTTGATCAGCAGTGCCCGCACGCCAGCGCCGGCGCTGGCCAGGTGCTCCCGGCAAATTTGCACCGGTGCCGCACAAAACCGGTTTTGCGTGAACACGCCCGCCACCGAGGCCCCGGGCTCCAGCAGCACCACGGTCAGGTCCTTGCGGTTGGCCTTGCGGATGCCAGCCTCGGCAACGCCGAGCCGCACCCCGGCAATCGGGAACAACTGGGCCGGGTTGGGTGCGGAAAGCAGAACAGGCATGGCTATCCCCTTGAATGATGAAAAGACCAGACTCAGGCCAGCTTGCCGTGGCACTGCTTGTATTTTTTACCGCTGCCGCAGGGGCAGGGTTCATTGCGCCCGACGCGGGGCACCGCGCCAAACTCGCTGGGGGCTTGCCCGACGGTGGCTGGGTCCACCGTGGTTTCCACCTCGCCGGTTTCGGTCGGCGCGGTGTAGGTGACGTTGGCGATGCTTTCGGCGCGCTGCTCCATGTCCACCGCAGCCTGCTCGAGTTGTTCGCTGGACTGGATCTTTACTGTCATCAGCAGCTTGGTGACCTCGTTCTTCACCGAATCAAGCAACTGGCCGAACAGCTCAAAGGCCTCGCGCTTGTACTCCTGCTTAGGTTGCTTTTGCGCATAGCCGCGCAGGTGAATGCCCTGGCGCAGGTAATCGAGTGAGCTCAGGTGCTCGCGCCAGTGGGTGTCGATGCTTTGCAGCAGCACCATGCGCTCGAACTGGGTGAAGTTGCCGTTGCCCACTTGGGCCACCTTGGCGGCAAACGTGGCATTGGCCTCAGCCGTTACGGTTTCAAGCAGGTCGTCATCGGTAATGGCGCTGGCGGCGCTGACCTGTTGCTGCAGGGCAAGCGTCAACTGCCACTCATCGGCCAGCACTTTCTCCAGGCCGGCAATATCCCACTGTTCCTCCACCGACTCAACCGGCACATACTGGCGCACCAGGTCGGCAAAGCAGCCTTCGCGCAGCGAGGTGATCTGGGCGGACAGGTCAGCCGCATCCAGAATTTCGTTGCGCTGCTGGTAAATCACCTTGCGCTGGTCATTGGAGACGTCGTCGTACTCCAGCAGCTGCTTGCGCATGTCAAAGTTGCGCGCCTCAACCTTGCGCTGCGCGCTCTCGATGCTGCGCGTCACGATGCCGGCCTCGATCGCCTCACCGTCGGGCATCTTGAGCCGGTCCATGATGGCCTTGACCCGGTCGCCGGCAAAAATCCGCATCAATGCGTCGTCCAGGCTCAGGTAAAAGCGTGACGACCCAGGGTCGCCCTGGCGGCCGGAGCGGCCGCGCAACTGGTTGTCAATGCGGCGCGACTCGTGCCGCTCTGTGGCAATGATGCGCAGACCACCGAGCGCCTTGACCTGCTCGTGGTCCCGGCTCCACTGGGCCCGGATGGCCGAAATTTGCTGTTCTTTCTGGGCCGCATCCAGCGCGGTGTCCGCCTCCAGCGCCTCGATGCTCATGCTGACATTGCCGCCCAGCACGATGTCGGTGCCACGGCCCGCCATGTTGGTGGCAATCGTGATCATTTTCTGGCGTCCGGCCTGGGCCACGATGTCGGCCTCACGCGCATGCTGCTTGGCGTTGAGCACCTGGTGCGGCAGCTTTTCCTTGTCCAGCAGCTGCGAGATGATCTCGGAGTTTTCAATCGAGGTGGTGCCCACCAGCACCGGCTGGCCGCGCTCGTAACAATCCCGGATATCCTGTATTGCGGCTTCGTACTTTTCACGGGTGGTCTTGTACACGCGGTCCAGCTGGTCGTCACGCCGACTCGGCCGATTGGGCGGCATCACCACAGTTTCCAGGCCGTAGATTTCCTGGAACTCGTAGGCCTCGGTGTCGGCGGTGCCGGTCATGCCGGCGAGCTTGCCGTACAGCCGGAAGTAATTCTGGAAAGTGATCGACGCCATGGTCTGGTTTTCCGGCTGGATCGCCACACCTTCCTTGGCCTCCACCGCCTGGTGCAGGCCCTCGCTCCAGCGCCGCCCGCTCATCAGGCGGCCGGTGAACTCGTCCACGATCACAATTTCGCCCTCCTGCACCACGTAATGCTGGTCGCGGTGGTAGAGGTGGTTGGCCCGCAGCGCTGCATACAGGTGGTGCATCAGCGTGATGTTGGCCGGGTCATACAGCGTGGCGCCTTCGGGAATCAGCCCCAGCTCGAACAGGATGCGTTCGGCGTTCTCATGCCCCTGCTCGGTCAGGAAAACCTGCCGGCTTTTTTCGTCCAGCGTGAAATCGCCGGGCTTGGTGATGCCCTCGCCGGTGCGCGGGTCAGCCTCGCCCTCTTGGCGCTGCAGCTGCGGCACCACCTGGTTGATGGCGACATACAGGCTGGTATGGTCTTCGGCCTGGCCGCTGATGATGAGCGGCGTGCGCGCCTCGTCGATCAGGATCGAGTCCACCTCGTCGACGATGGCGTAGTTGAGGCCGCGCTGCACGCGGTCGGCCACCTCGTAAACCATGTTGTCGCGCAGGTAATCAAACCCGTATTCGTTGTTGGTGCCGTAGGTGATGTCGGCGCGGTAAGCCGCCTGCTTTTCTTCGCGTGCCATATTGGGCAGGTTGATGCCCACCGACAGCCCCAAAAAGTTGTAGAGCTTGCCCATCCACCGCGCATCGCGGTTGGCCAGGTAGTCGTTGACAGTCACGACGTGCACGCCCTTGCCGGTCAAGGCGTTCAGGTACACCGGCAGCGTGGCGGTCAGGGTCTTGCCCTCGCCCGTGCCCATCTCCGAGATCTTGCCGTTGTGCAAGGACATGCCGCCCAGCAGCTGCACATCGAAGTGGCGCATTTTCATCACCCGCTTGGAGCCTTCGCGCACTACCGCAAAGGCTTCGGGCAGCAGGGCGTCGAGCGTCTCGCCGGCAGCGATGCGCTCTTTAAATTGCTGTGTCTTGCCGCACAAGGCCTCGTCAGAGAGGGCCTCCAACGCTGCCTCCATCGCATTGATGCGAACCACACCCCCGCGGTATTGTTTGAGCAGGCGGTCATTGCGACTGCCGAAAATTTTGGTGAGTAGGTTGATGGCCATGAATGCAAGCCCGCCCCTAAGGTCCATCAGAACCCACAGGGCAGCGCAGTCCTTTTTCTAATCAGAGGAAAGTGGGGGCGCCTTGGCGCAATGCAACCGGGGACACCCAGCGCATGGCGCCGCAGGCACCCATCATTCGATTTTACCTTTGCACGGGCAGGCGACCCGACAGCGTAGCGGGTACACCCTGATTGGCGGCGATCGAACGGTTTGGCGGCGGTGCCGAGCCCGCCTTGCCGGCTGCCAAGAACTTCATCGGATCCTGCGGAATGCCCTGTACCAGCACTTCAAAATGCAGATGGGGCCCGGTGGACCGCCCAGTACTGCCCACCTCCGCAATTTTTTGACCATGGCGTATCAGGTCTCCCCGCTTGACAAAAACCTTGGAGGCGTGCGCATAGCGAGTGACCAGGTCATTGCCGTGATCGATCTCGACCATATTGCCATATGGGGCGTTGAACTCCTGAACCACCACCACACCGCCCGCAGCCGCCAGGATCGGGGTTCCCGGCTCAGCCGGGTAGTCCAGGCCAGTGTGCAGGGCTGAGGCGCCAGTGATCGGATCAATGCGCCAGCCAAAAACCGAGCCTAAATTCCCCGAGGCCACCGGCTGGCGGGTCGGCACCATCATGGCGCGAACTTTCTGGTCAACCAGACGCGACTCCATCACGGTCATCAAATCGGTGCGTTGCCCCGTCAGCCGGTCGAGGTCGGCCAGCGTGACCTCAAGCTCCTGGACCGACAAGGGTCGACCTGAGACCAGGGCACCACCCTGCCCGGGCTTAGCCTTGCTGTCATTGGGGCTGATGCCTGCCAGCCCTGAGACGCGCTCGCCCAGCGATTCAAGTTGGCGAAGCTTGGCCTGCAGTTCCCCCACCCGGCGGGCCAGCACATCAAGGTTTTCGCGCATGAACCGGTCGCGCTGCTCAAACTCGTCCTTCACCACCAGCCGGACCAAAGTTCCGACCACGGGCCAGCCTTCACGGGCCCCTTTCAAAAACACCCAGTGGTACAGGCCAACCGCCACCAGCATCAGGACAAAAGCCGTTAACACAATGGCGACCAGCAGCTTGGCCCCGCTCAAGTGAAACGCCCGGCTTTTCGCCAGCCAGGCATCCGTGATAATCAATTGCATCTGGTAAGCCCCTTCCCCGTTTGCTCATGAACCGCCGCCGACATGCCGTCACCCTACTGCAAGCCAGCCAGGACTCGCCCACCTTGGCGCGGCTGGCAGAGCTCAGTCGGGATTCCGTGGCTCGGCTGAACGCCCTGGATGGCCTGATCCCGAAAGCCCTGCGCCCAGCCATTCAGGCGGGCCCGATCGACGGCGACGTTTGGTGTCTGCTTCTGGACAACAACGCAGTCGCTGCCAAGGTCCGCCAGCTTCTGCCGGCTCTGCTGGCGCACTTGCGCGTCAAGGGGTGGGAGGTTAACTCAATTCGGCTGAAGGTCCAAATCAGGCACGCGGGGTGATTGGCTAATGCCCTGCAACCATGTTGAGTGCCCATCGGCATAGGGTGCCTCCATTGTCGGAGGCTCCCCTGCCACACCACCCGGCATGCGGGTCCGCACCGGGCGATTCGAGACTTTAGGTCATGACAGCCTTGGCAGCCCCAGCCGATCAAAGTACGCAATGGTCAGCACCATTTTGAGCAGTCGGTCGCTGTTGGGCCACCACCGATGGCAGTTGCCCACCACCTGTTTGGCCACATCCTCCGATGCCCCCAGCGCCTTGATTTTCCTGAAGATCGTCCTGGGCCGCTTCCATTGCCTGAGCTGGATCGCCCTCAGCCGGTGACGCAGCCACTCATCCAACTCTCGCCAGACCCTGGGCGTTTGCGCCATCCCGAAGCACGCCTTCCAGCCCAACAGGTAGGGCCTCAGCTTCTCCACCACTTGCCCCATGCTGCGCCCACCCGAGCGGCGCGTGAGTTGCCGTATCCGAGCCTTGAAGTTGTCCAGCGGCTTTTCAGCTACCTTGCATTTGACTTCCTGACCCTTGGCCACCCACAGCGCGTAACCCAGGAACTAGCGCCCGAAGGCGCTGGCAACCGTGCTCTTGGCTTCGTTGATCTGAAGCTTCAAACCCGTGTACAGCTTCCTGAGGTACACCATCACCCGTTCGCCAGACTTCTTGCTGTTCACGTAGACTTTGCAGTCGTCGGCGTAGCGCGCAAAGCTGTAGCCCCTCGCCTCCAACGCCTTATCCATATCGTCCAGCAGCACGTTGGCCAATAGCGAACTGAGCGGCCCGCCTTGCGGCGTGCCCAGGTGGCGATCGACCACCACCCCGCCATCCATGATCCCGGCGTTCAGGTACGCACGAATCAGCCAGATCACGCCAGCGTCATCGATGCGTTAGCAGCGAAAGCGCACGCCTGAAAAACAGAACCAAGTCAGTTGCTGCACTGGTGCTAGACGGTGGTCGCTGGACCGCGCACGACCTGCGCCGCGCCGCGTCCACTCTGATGAGTCAACTCGGCATCTCCAACGACGTGATCAACGAATGCGAGAACCATATCAAGCAGGGCATGAGCGGTGTTTATATCCAGGATCGGCGTGAGGCGGAACAGGCCAAGGCGTTCGATGCCCTGGGCCAAAGGCTGGCCAAGTTCACGGCGTAATCAGCAAAACAGCACGCCGAAGGAGGGGGACAATTTGTCCCTCCCCTGCCCAACATCACATTTAGCTTTGAGTCAGCAGCAAATTGCTAAACGGATGCTGGCTCTTCCACCGGTACGCATGAAAATCTCGTTCGTCCGTGCTGACAATCCGGCCTTCGCCAAACTCCTCGGCCAGCAAGACCAGCGAAGCATCCGCCAAGTCCATAGGCAAATCCGCATACTGGCGTATCAACTCGGTCAGGCGCGGCAAATGGTCGGCACCCATGGCGAACACGCCAACGCCCTGCGCCGCCAGAGTTTCCATCCATGCCAGCGTCTTGGTAACCCCGATGCGCCGGAACATCAAATGCACGCACTCCACCAGCACCGGGTAAGTCGTCATCAATGGTTCGCGGTTGCTGCGGAAAAACGCCACACATCGGGCGTGGTACGCGTCGCCCTTATCTGCCAGCGCCAGCCATGCGCCAGTGTCCACCAAAATCATGCTTGCCCGCCGACCTTGGCGGAGAAATCAATGTGCTGTTTGTAGCTGGTGGATAGTTGCTCCTTTGTTTCAATGCAGCCTACAAACCCCGCGTCAGACAGCGCCTGAAAAATTGGCGAGTCGCCACCGCTCTGCAAATTGCTGCCCGCAATTTCCACCTTGGGGATGCCGTGGCGATGCTTCACAAACTGCACGAAATCCAGCACCTCGGCCTGCAGGTGCGGCGGCAAGGCTGAAATTTCAGATTCAATTTTGTTGGCGGTAGTCATCGTCTGATCCCATCGTGGCGCAAAACCAGTTTCCTGTACGCGCCATGTACATTTGATCCAGCATTGTGCAATGGAGTGTATTTCAACACCACCACCCCAAGGGAGGGTGCGCTGCCACCAGCGCAAAGCGCCATTCAGCAGGCAGCGCGCCCGGCATGACCGCGCTGGTGGAGGCTGGAGACACACATCGAGCGCCGTAGGGTCGTCAATGCCTGCCGCCGTCGCGGTAGCTGATCAATCC
>CAJAXU010000690.1 GCA_903948045.1 uncultured beta proteobacterium
TACGAATTCGTTGGATTTACAAAACTCTATCACAAGGCAGGCCATGAAACTACCCTTCGCACTCACCATGGTGGCGCTCGCCACCGCTGTCTCAACTGTTTCGGCGCAAGAAATCGCCATCGGTGTACCGGTCTCCCTGACTGGGGTGTACGCTTTTGTGGGTACCGCTGCAGTCAAGGGCCTGCAAATGGCCGTCGATGAAATCAATGCCGGTAGCGAAGCTGGTCCCGGCCGCACGCTCAAGCTGGTGATCGCCGATGACGGCTCCAACACCAACCAGACCATCACCCTGGTCAATCGCTTGGCCAATGTTGACAAGGTCATGGCAATCGCCGGCCCCAGTGCCTCGCCCACCGTCCTGGCGGTGTCACCTGTGGTCAACCAGTTGCAGATTCCCATGCTGGGCATCGCGGTCACTCAGGCGGTCAACAAGGCCGGCCCCTGGTCGAACCGGGTGTTGAATTCGCCCACCACACTGATGACCGTACTGGCCAACTACACCCTGGACACGGCCAAGCCCAAGAGCATCATGACGGTGGCCAGTCGTGACAACGACGGCGCCGCCGCCCAGAGCAAGGTGATCCGCTCGGTGCTGGACGGTAAGGTGTCCTTCATGCCTGAAGAGAGCGCCATGATGGCCGAGACCGACTTCTCGGCACTCTCCACCAAGATTGCCAGCCTGAAGCCCGATGCGGTGATGATCACCATGAACGACTCGGCCGCTGCCAACATCATCCTGCAGGCCAAGCAAGCTGGCGCGGCGCCCAATTTGCGCTTTGTTGCGAACAACGCAGCCGCTTCGGCCAGCTTCCTGCGCATCGGCGGCAAGGCGGTCGAGGGCACGCTCATTGGCACCGATGCCTTCCCCGAGATCCGTACCGACGCCTTGGCCAAGACGTTTGTTGCCAACTACCAAAAGAAGTACAACGCCATTCCCGACCAGTGGAACGCGGTGGGTTACACCATTGGCAAGCTCTACGGTCATGCCCTGGCCAATGTCAAAGGTGCCGTGACACGCCAGAGCCTGAATGACGCTGTGATAGCCACCCGCAATTTCCCTGTGGTGTTGGGCAGCGGCAAAGGTAACTTCAGCTTCGCGGGTTCCGAACGCGAGCCGACCTACGAGCCGATCCTGATCACCGTCAAAGACGGCAAGTTCATCCCCGCCCAGTGACCCTGCTGGCGCAGCAGCCGCCACCGACCCGGGACGCCGTCCTGGTGCTGCAGGCAGCGCTGCGCACCCAGGGTGCGGCGGCCGACGCCATGGCCGTGGTCCAGGCGCACATTGCGGCGGTGCGTTGCGGTGACGCCGTGCTGATGTCGGCCGATTACACCGAGGCTGCCTGCATCATGCGGGGCAGGCAGCAGGTGGTGCCGTGCGAGTACTTCCCGCTGGCCCTGCAGCGCCTGGGCAGCAGCGTGTTGGTGGTGCACAGCCTGACCCGGATAGCCGCAGGCGAAAGGGCACCGGGTACCCACATCGCGATGCAATGGGCGCTGTGTGGTGGGCGTGCTGATGGCACCCGTGGCACCGACACCTTCACCGTCGTCGGCGACCGCATCACGCACCAGCAGGTGGACCTGCATACCGCCGACTTCTGAGGACGCCGTGCCGTCAGCGACAGATTATGGGTAGCATGCACCGATGAAACTATTCCGCGTGTTCCAACCTCGCAACCCTTTGTTTTGGCTGATGCTGGCGCTCAACGCCTTGTCCGCAGCACTGGCTTGGATTGTGCAAAATCGACCGCTCAATACCGTGGCCATGGTGGTTGTCGCTGTGTTTGCGCTGTGCAACGCGCTGGTTGGCACCTGGTTGCTGTGGCGCCTGGTACGCGACAAACCGTCGCCGCCCCCAGGCTAGCGCCCGTTCCCCGCGCGGCGGGGTGGTCAAGGCGCGGATCGCGGTAGTTGGTGGTCGTACACGCAGCGAAAGCCGATGTAGACCGCGTAAAAGTTGGCTGGTTTGAAGGCCTGCACATCGGCCTTCATGTTGAAAGCGCCGTACCACCAGGAGCCGCCCACGGTGCGCCGTTCCGGCCCCATCGCGTCGGTGGTCCATTCCCACACATTGGCGCCCATGTCGTAGAGGCCATTGACGCCTTCGCGCGTGGCGCCCGCCGGTGCGGCGCGCGGCCAGGGGTCCACATCGCTGGTGTTGGCCCCCTGTGGGCTGTCGCCCGTGGTCCAGGGGTAGGTCTTGCCTTTGACCCAGGGCGCAGGGGGTGCATCGCGCAGTTCGGTAAAGCCGGCCATTTGCCATTCGGCGCCGGTTGGCAGGCGCCCACCAGCCCAGCGGCAGTAGGCCTGCGCCTCGGCAAAGTTCAGATGCACCGCCGGTAAATCGGCGCGGGCAGTCTGCCCATCGGGCTTTCGCCAGGACCAGCCCGGGCGGCGTTCCCAGCCGGCGCCGAACTCAAAGCCACCGCCCTCTTTTTCAGCCTGCGTAATGACGCCAGTGGCCTGGCTATAACGCGCAAACTGGCCGATGGTGACCTCGGTTCGATCAATCGACCAGGGCCCCAAGGGCACTTTGTCGCCTACCTGCGCCCACGCGCCGTGCAACGAAAACGCCACGCTGACCAGTCCGATCAGGCCAGCACGCCACGGAAATTGGATTCTTTCAGTCCGCCACACGAGGCCCTCGGACTGAGTAGGCTGTTTCACACAAGGCAAGGTGCTCAAAGGTTGCTGCGCTATGTCGGTTAGACACAAAAAAGCCCCAAAGTTGGGGCTGCTGGCGGAAGCGGTGAGATTCGAACTCACGGACGGTTTCCCGTCGCCGGTTTTCAAGACCGGTGCAATCGACCACTCTGCCACGCTTCCAGTGGCGCCGATTCTAGCCGGCCCGCAGCAGACCCCGGGTTTCTATGAATTCGATCACCTCGGCTAGGCCGGTTTGGGTTTTGAGGTTGGTCATGACAAAAGGTTTCAGGCCCTTGGCGGTGGTGCGCATGCGGGTGGTGTCGGCGGCCATCACGGCCAGGTCGGCGCCGACGTAGGGTGCTAGATCGGTTTTGTTGATGACGAACAGGTCGCTCTTGGTGATGCCGGGGCCGCCCTTGCGCGGGATTTTTTCGCCGGCGGCGACGTCAATCACGTAAATCGTCAAATCCGACAGCTCGGGGCTGAAGGTGGCGGCCAGGTTGTCGCCGCCGCTTTCTACAAATACGATGTCGGCATCCGGAAAATCGACCAGCATCCGGTCGATGGCCTCCAGGTTGATCGAGGCGTCCTCGCGGATGGCGGTGTGCGGGCAGCCGCCGGTTTCCACCCCCATGATGCGCTCGGCTGGCAGCGCGCCACTGACGGTGAGCAGGCGCTGGTCTTCCTTGGTGTAGATGTCGTTGGTGATGGCCACCAAGTCATAGCGCTCGCGCATGCCCTTGCACAGCATCTCCAGCAGCGTGGTCTTGCCGGAGCCGACCGGGCCGCCGATGCCCACGCGCAGGGGCGGCAGTTTACGGGTGCGGTTGGCGATGTGGTGCAAGGCGGACATGGTGGGGCTTTCAGGAACGGAAA
>CAJAXU010000691.1 GCA_903948045.1 uncultured beta proteobacterium
ACCAGGCGCTGGAAAAAGGCACCATCGACGCGGCCGAGTGGGTGGGCCCGTATGACGACCAGAAGCTGGGCTTCAACAAAGTGGCGCCTTTCTACTACTACCCCGGTTGGTGGGAGGGCGGCCCTGAGCTGGATGTGTTCATCAACAAAACGGCGTACGAGGCCCTGTCGGCTGAGAACAAGGCCATTGTTGAGTCGGCAGCCGCTTTTGCTCACGTCGAGATGCAGGCCAAATACGACGCCAGAAACCCGACTGCGCTCAAGCAACTGGTGGGTAACAAGACCAAGGTCCTGCCCTTCCCCAAAGATGTGCTGGATCTGGCCTTCAAGGAGTCGATGAAGCTGTACGCCGAGATCAGCACCAAGAACCCGCAGTGGAAAAAGGTCTATGACGACATGGCGACCTTCCGCAAAGACCAGAACCTGTGGTTCCGCTTCACTGAAGCGCGCTTCGACAGCTTCATGCAGGCGCAAAAGCTGTAATTGCTTGCGTGCCGCCCCAGCCCATGGGCTGGGGTTGTCGATGGCCGGGCCCCACAGGGGCCCGTTTTTATTGGCAGCTGCATCCCGCCGGGTGGAGCTTGGGCCCGGGCTTGCGGCTGCCCGAAACTTGCGCCAAGTCAATATTTGCTGATATGGCAGGCAGGCCTCCGATCCGGAACGCGCTTGGTCCGCTGACCGGGCAAGGGCACCGTTGCCGCGTGATATAAACCTCGGCAGGATGGCCATTGATGAGGAACGACGTGAACAAACTGAGTTGTATCGCAAGTGTGATGGGCAGCGCCACGGCATGCTGGCTTTGAACGACTTGGGTTGCACACGCAGTAGCCGCCGCTTGTTTAGCGGTGTCAGTTGCACTGTGCCTGCCGGGCAGCTGCTGCGGGTTCAGGGCGCCAATGGGGCGGGTAAGACCAGCCTGCTGCGCATCATCTGCGGCCTGCTAGAGCCGACCACGGGCGAGGCTCTGTGGCGCGGCCAGGGCGTGGCCGGCCTGCGTGAGGAGTTCGGTCGCCAATTGATTTATCTGGGCCATGCCGCCGCCTTGAAGGACGATTTGTCGCCGCTGGAGAATCTCCAGGCCGCCAGTACCTTGGGCGGGCAGTTGCTCGACGCGGCACAGGCCCGGGCGGCGCTGGCTGCCGCGGGCCTGGCGGGCTATGTCAACACGCCAGTGCGCCGGCTGTCGCAAGGGCAGCGTCGGCGCAGCGCCTTGGCGCGGCTGGTGCAGGGGCAGTATGCCGCGCTGTGGGTGCTGGACGAGCCCTTCACCGCCCTCGATGCGGTCGCCACCGGCTGGCTGGCCAGCCTGGTCCGAAGCCATGTCAAGGCCGGGGGCATTGTGGTGCTGACCAGCCATCAAGACGTGGCGATTGATGACACGCCGCAGCAGGTACTGAGCCTGTGAGCCCCGTGACGCCATCGGCCATGGCACCCGCCATGTCGCCCCCGGTCAGTTTGCTGGCGGCGGTGCGCTGCATTTTTGTCCGTGACCTGCGGCTGGCCTTGCGCCGCCAGGCCGATACGCTGGCCGCCATGGTTTTTTTTGTGATGGTGGTCAGCCTGTTCCCGCTGGGCATCGGGCCGGAGTCGGCCCTGCTGCGCACCATGGCACCGGGCGTGGTCTGGGTGGCGGCGCTGCTGTCGTCGATGCTGTCACTGACACGGCTGTTTGCCGACGACCACCAAGACGGCACCTTGGAGCAATTGCTGTTGAGCGCCCACCCACTGGCCATCCTGGCCGTGGGCAAGATTGCGGCGCACTGGATGGGTTCTGGTTTGTTACTGGCCTTGGTGGCGCCGCTGCTGGCCCTGCAGTTTGACCTGACGCCGGCGGCCTGCGGGGTGTTGGTCCTGTCCTTGCTGCTGGGCACGCCTGTGCTCAGTCTGCTGGGTGCGATTGGCGCGGCACTGACGGTGGGCTTGCGCGGGGGCAGTGTGCTGTTGTCGCTGCTGGTCTTGCCGCTGGCAGTGCCGGTGCTGGTGTTTGGCGCTGGCGCGGTTGAAGCCTACAACGCCGGGCTCGGCATCTCGGCCCATCTCTCGCTGCTGGGCGCTTTGCTGGTGCTGGCGCTTGCGGCGGCACCAGCGGTGGTGGCGGCGGCGCTGCGCATCGCTCTGGAGTAAGGCCTAATGGTGTATCGTGCCCTTTGCAATAATTTCTGGAGGCGCCTGCGATGAGGCCCGCTGTTAACAACTGGTTCCATTTTGCTGCAGCGTCGCGGTTTTACCCGCTGGCGGGGCGTCTGATCCCCTGGTTTTATGGCGCAGCGGCATTGCTGGGCGCCTTGGGCCTGTACCTGGGCTTATGGCTGGCGCCCACGGATGCGCAGCAGGGCGAGGCCTACCGCATCATCTTCGTGCATGTGCCGGCGGCCTGGATGTCAATGGTGGTGTATCTGGCCATGGCCGCTTGGGCCGGGGTGGGCCTGGTGTTCAACTCCCGTCTGTCGTCCATGATGGCTTGCGCGCTGGCGCCCACGGGGGCGTCGATGACCTTCCTAGCCCTGTGGACCGGCGCCCTGTGGGGCAAGCCCACTTGGGGAGCCTGGTGGGTGTGGGACGCCCGCTTGACGTCCGAACTGCTGCTGCTGTTTCTCTACATCGGCTTCATGTCACTGCACGCGTCGATCGACGATGTGCGCCGGGCCGATCGAGCGGCTGGCCTCTTGGCGCTGGTCGGGGTGGTGAATGTGCCCATCATTTACTTTTCAGTCAAATGGTGGAACACCCTCCACCAGGGTGCCTCTGTGAGCTTCACCAAGGCGCCCAGTATTGCAACGCCGATGCTGATGGGCATGCTGGTGATGGCGCTGGCGTTCTGGGCCTATTGCATTGCGGTGGCGCTGGTGCGCGTTCGTGCGCTGATGCTGGAGCGAGAACAACACACCGCCTGGGCGCGTGAGACGGCGAGGTCGGCATGAGCAACTGGGCATCTTGGGCCGATTTCTGGGCCATGGGCGGCCATGCGCTGTACGTTTGGGGCTCCTTCGCCATGTGCGCGGCGGCGGTGCTGGTTGAAGTGCTGCTGCTTGACCACAGGCGGCGTGAGTTGATTCGGGAAATCAACAGCGCGGCAAGTACCGATATCGGAGAATCCGGCGCATGAAACCCAGAACCAAACGTGCGCTAGCCATTGTTGGCGGACTGGCCGCGCTCGGCATCGCCAGCGCGCTGGTGTTGAACGCCTTCAACAGCAACCTGGTTTTTTTCTTCAGCCCCACCCAGGTCCTGGCCCATGAGGCGCCGCGCGACCGCAGTTTTCGCATCGGTGGCCTGGTTGAGGAGGGCAGCTTGCAGCGCGAGCCCACGGGCCTGACCATTCGGTTTGTCGTGACCGACCTGGCGAAGCGGGTGCCGGTGACCTACACCGGGCTGCTGCCCGATTTGTTCAAAGAGGGCAAGGGCGTGGTCGCCCAGGGCAAACTGGGTGCAGATGGTGTGTTTCGTGCCGAGCAGGTGCTGGCCAAACACGATGAAAATTACATGCCGCCGGAAGCTGCCGAGGCACTGAAAAAGGCCAAACCATGATTCCTGAACTTGGGCATTTCTCGCTCATTCTTGCGCTGTTGATGGCGCTGGTGCAGGGCGTGCTGCCCATTCTGGGTGCGCACCGGGGCCACCTTGGCTGGATCGGACTGGCTAGGCCGGCAGCGCGCGGCCAATTCATCTTTGTATTGCTGTCCTACGCGTGTTTGACGCAGGTCTTTATCAATAATGACTTCTCCGTGTTGCTGGCCGCACAACACTCCAACTCCAACCTGCCGCTGG